>CAKZLS010000110.1 GCA_937127205.1 uncultured Rhodospirillales bacterium | reverse complement strand
AGGTCTCAACCGGTTGATTGCTGATGACTTCCGTTACGATTGTTTGGCTTCGCGCTGATCTTAGAGTGTCCGATCATCCCGCCCTGCATGCGGCGGCATCGGACCAGCGTCCTGTCATCCCTGTTTATGTTCTCGACGATCAGGCACCCGGGCAATGGCGCATGGGGGGCGCCAGCCGCTGGTGGTTGCATCACAGCCTCCAGTCCTTGGCGGGCGATTTGGCGGCGCGCGGAACGTCTTTGGTTCTTCGCCGAGGTGACGCGGTTGAGGTGATCGCGGAACTCATCCGTGAAACCGGCGCGAGAGCGGTTTATTGGAATTGTCACGTGGAGCCCCACTGGCGGACAGCCGAGCGCCGGTTGAAAAGCGACCTCGAGGGACGCGGTGTCGAGGCTCGGGAATTCCCCGCGTCCCTCCTGTTCCAGCCCGGGACCATCGTCAGTCAGAAAGGTGCGCCTCTGAAGGTGTTCACGCCGTTCTGGAAGACATGCCTGGCATCGCGGCCACCCGCGACGCCGCTCCCCGCGCCCGAACGCCTGACCGGGCTAAACCCGCCGCCTGGAACCGATGACCTGGATGCCTGGGAATTGTGCCCCTCGAAACCGGATTGGGCGGGGGGCCTTCGGGAAACCTGGCGTCCAGGTGAGGCGAACGCAGTGGCTCGGCTACAAGCCTTCCTCGAAGAGGATGTGTCCGAATACGGAAAGCTTCGTGACCGCCCGGAACCCACGGCCACGTCTATGTTGTCACCTTACCTGCACTTCGGGGAGATTTCGCCCCGTCAGATCTGGCACGCGACACGCATGGAAATGGACGCCCGCCCGGCCTCGTATGCCGGTGGCGAGGCTTTTCTTCGCGAAATCGGGTGGCGGGACTTCTGCGCCCACCTCCTCGAGCGGAACCCGACAATGGCCGAAGCGCCCATGCAAGCGCGGTTCGAGCGGTTTCCGTGGGCGGAGGATCCCGACGGGTTGGCGGCCTGGCAGCAGGGACGGACCGGATATCCAATCGTCGATGCCGGTATGCGCCAGCTCTGGCGCACCGGCTGGATGCATAACCGCGTCCGCATGATCGCCGCCTCCTTTTTGGTGAAGGACCTGCTGCTAGCGTGGCAGCAGGGTGAGGCATGGTTCTGGGATACCCTGGTGGACGCGGACATGGCCAATAATTCCGGGGGCTGGCAGTGGGTGGCTGGCTGCGGCGCCGATGCCGCGCCGTACTTTCGGGTCTTCAATCCAATCTTGCAGGGTGAAAAATTCGACCCCGGCGGCGATTATGTTCGCAGCTGGGTACCGGAACTGGCCGATCTCCCCGATCGCTGGATCCATCGGCCTTGGGATGCATCCCCGCTTGAGTTGGAAGCGGCAGGTATTCGCCTCGGATCCACCTATCCGTTACCGATCGTCGACCATCGAGCCGCACGCGACCGCGCCCTTGCGGCATTCGAAGCGGTCAAGTCAAGCGGTACAAAAAATCAAATTGCCGAAAAAGAATGGCAATGATTCATAAAAATTGACCCGAATGCAGGTTGTAACGGGGGCCTACTAATACTTACATTCGCATCAACACGACGCCTTGTTGGTTTGGGCAGTACGTGAACACGGTGCGGCATACTGGTCGCCCAAACTGTGCTGAATGGATAGGGGGCTGGTTCACGTCTGCTGAGGGGCGACGGGTATGGCTTGGGTTTCGAGGGGTCGAGTTTTTGCGTGCGTGGGGATCGTGCTCCTGGCCGCAGCGGGCGCATGGGCCCTGCGCTCCGAAGTACAAACATCGCGTCTTCAAGCGGGTGTTATTGTTCCTTTCGCCCGGGACCTGACCTTTTCGGTTGAGCCGGGGCTTGATCCGGACGGCCTGTTTCCCATCGGCGGACCCTACAACAAGCGGCTGGGGTATGCGGATATTCCGTCGTTCATCACGTCGCTCAGCGACCAGGGTTACGGCGTCGAGCAGCAGGCCCGGCTGTCCGAGAACTTTCGGAAGTTCATTCGATATGGCGGTTTCGCCGTCTATCGCGAGAAATCGCAGACCGGCCTGACCATTCGCGATCGCGATGGTGATGAAATTTATACATCACGGCATCCCGAACGGGTGTTCAAAAACTTCCGGGACATTCCGCCGCTGATCGTCGACAGTCTTTTGTATATCGAGAACAGGGAGCTTCTCGCCAACGCGCATCCAACCAACAACCCTGCGGTGGAGTGGGATCGGTTCGCGGCAGCGTCGTGGAATTTGCTCTCGCAGATTGTCGATCCGTCCCAAGAGCGGTTCGGTGGCAGCACGCTCGCCATACAAATGGAAAAGTACCGCCACTCGCCCGAGGGCAGAACCACAAACGTGCTGGAAAAAGTTCGCCAGATCGCGACGGCGAGCGTGCGGGCGTACAGCTACGGCGCCGACACCGGTCAGGCGAGGCGAAATATCGTCGTCGATTACGTGAATTCGACGCCCCTGGCCGGCAGTCCGGGCTTTGGCGAAATCATCGGTATCGGCGATGGGTTGTGGAGCTGGTACGGCACTAATTTCCGCGCCGCCACCCAGATCCTTCAAGCGCCGCCAACCACCGAGATTGGCAAGGCGCTTCGGGGAATTATCTACAAGCAGGTTGTTAGTCTGCTGTTGGCGCAGCGCCGCCCCTCTTATTATCTGGCAAACGGCCGCAAGGATCTTGAGGCGTTGACCGATGTGCACCTGCGGCTGATGGCGAAAGCGGGTGCCATCGACAAGGAATTGCGCGATGCCGCCCTGGCGGCGGATCTGGTGTTTCGGACCGAGCCGCCCACGCGCGAGGAGATTTCATTCGTCGATCGCAAGGCGATGAACGCCATTCGGACCCGATTGCTCTCGCTGATCGGTGCGCCGAGCCTCTATCAACTCGACCGTCTCGATCTCCAAGTGGACACGTCGCTCGACTCCGCGACCCAACACCGGGTGACCGAGGTGCTGAGACAAGTGACCGATCCCGATGATGCCGCCGGGTTGGGCCTGACCGGCCGCCGGCTGGTGGACACCGGCAATGCGGACGAACTGATCTATAGCGTGACCCTTTACGAGCGCGGGAAGGACGTGAATTACTTGCGTGTTCAGGCCGACAACCTCGATCGGCCGCTGGACCTCAACGATGGCGGAAAACTCGATCTTGGATCCACCGCCAAGCTTCGCACCCTGGTGTCGTATCTGTCGGTCGTCGCCGAGGTTCACGAACAACACAAAGATTTGGGGCCTGAAGAGCTTCGCGCGGCGGTGGCCGAAGCCGAGGATCCGCTGACTCGCTGGGTAACATCGCGTATGAGCGAGGCTCCCGACCGCAGCCTGCAGGGTGTGCTTGACGCTGCCATGAGCCGGCGTTATTCGGCCAGTCCCTATGAGAGCTTTTTCACTGGCGGGGGCCGTCATACCTTCCACAATTTCAATCGGCGCGACAATGCGCGCATCATGCCGGTTGCCGAAGCGTTTCGCCGGTCCACCAACCTGGTGTTCATCCGGATGATGCGTGATATCGTCAGGTACCACCGTGCGCAGGGTCCAATTTCGCCGCGGGAGGTTCTGAACGATCGCAACCATCCGGCACGCATTGTTTATCTTCAGAGGTTCGCCGACCGCGAAGGCAGGCAGTTTCTTGACCGCTTCCTGGCGCGGTATGCCGGGCTGTCGCCGGAAGAGACGTTAACCCGCATCTCCGAGCGCGTTCGCGGCAGCCGCCACCGGCAGGCGACGTTGTTCCGCTCGGTGCGTCCCGACGCCGATGTGACCGAATTACGCCGTTTCCTGGAGCAGCGGCTGCCGCGCGCAAAGTTGAGTAACGCCGATGTTTCTCGGCTTTACGACCAGTATGGGGTGGAGCAATTCTCGCTGGCCGACCGCGGCTATCTGGCGCGCATCCACCCTCTGGAATTGTGGTTGGCGGGGTATTTGTTTCAGCACCCAAACGCCAAACGCAGCGAGATCATGGCCGCCAGCACGCAGGCGCGACAAGACTCGTACACCTGGCTGTTTAAGAAGGTCGGCAAGCGCGGCGCCAATAGCCGAATTCTGACCATTCTTGAACAGGACGCGTTCGAGCGGATACACGCATCGTGGTCGAAAGTGGGATATCCGTTCGCCCGTTTGGTGCCCTCCCTTGCGACGGCGCTCGGGACCTCCGCCGACCGGCCGCAGGCATTGGCGACATTGATGGGGATCATCGTCAACGACGGCGTGCGTCTACCCGGCGTTCGTCTCACCCGGCTGCATTTCGCCGAGTCCACACCGTACGAGACGGTGGTAACGCCCGAGGCGGAGAGAGGTGTCCGTGTGCTGCGGAGCGAAGTGGCGGCCACCCTGCGCGCCGCCCTCACGGATGTTGTGGAACATGGCACTGCGCGTCGTCTCGACGGGACCTACGTCGGGCTCGATGGCTCGAAGCTGGCGGTGGGCGGCAAAACGGGAACCGGAGATGACCTTCTTGAGCGAAAGAATGGTAAAGTAACCGGGATCGCATCGGCCCGCAGCGCCGCGTTTGCCTTTTTTATCGGCGACCGGTTCTTTGGAACCATCACGGCACACGTGCCGGCCGAATACGCTCGCAAACACCGGTTTACCAGCGCGCTTCCCGTTCAGCTTCTGAAGGCTCTCGCGCCGGCGCTAAAGCCGCTGATTAATGGCCCAACGCCGCCCAGGCGCCAGCAAATTCCGGAAAATGCGCTGGCAGAGGCTGGTCAATCCGGCGGTTAGACCCTAATTTACCTCTATGACTGTATACAGCTATAAATCCGAGACTGCACCGCGCGAGCGGATCGCATCGAGGCAGCGTCGCGTCGAAGTCCGGATGGCAGAAGCCTTCGGCGCGTTTGGAAGGTGGCTTGCGGCGATGTTGCTGGCGCTGGGTTTGATTGCCGTCGCCGGCCAGGTTGGCGCGCAGGAAACCGTTGCCGTCCCTGAGGATCTGCCACCGAGCGATATCATCGGAGAGATCGTCGAGAGTTACACCTGGAGCGATGATACCTTATTGGATATCGCTCGAGCCGATGGTCTTGGATTGCTGGAAGTCATGGCCGCCAATCCGGGCGTGGATCGCTGGCTTCCGGGCAAGGCGACCTACATCGTTCTACCGAACGCGCACATCCTGCCGGATGCCCGGCGCAAGGGCATTGTGATCAATCTTGCAGAGCTGAGGGTCTATTTCTTCCAGGAAGACGGCGAGATCCACACCTTCCCCATCGGCGTGGGGCGCGGCGGATTCACCACACCCGTCGGCAGCACGCGTATCGTGCGGAAGCGCGCTCACCCCGATTGGTATCCGACCAAGAATGCCCGCAAGGAAGATCCCGAACTCCCGGCGCGCGTTCCAGCCGGTCCCGATAACCCGCTCGGCGAGTATGCCCTTTACCTGGGGTGGCCGACTTACCTGATCCATGGAACCAGCAAGCCATGGGGTGTGGGCCGCCGGGTGAGTCGCGGTTGCATCCGGCTGTACCCCGAAGACATCGAATGGTTGTTTAAGCATGCCAAGGTCGGAATGCCCGTCACCGTTGTCGACCAGCCCGTCAAGTTCGGACGCAAGGATGGCGATCTGTATGTGGAGGTTCATCCGACCCACGCTCAGCTGGATGAGATCGAAGAAGTCGGCGTGATGACAATCGAGGGGACGCCGGATGAGACGGACCGCGTGTTGTCCATCGCCTCTCCGGACGAGATTTCCCGGATCGATTGGACTGCGGTGGATCGGGCCTTCACCGAACGGCGCGGTCTTCCTATCCGCATCACCCAAACGGCGTCGCCGACGGCCACCGCGCCCAACCAGCCGCAACGCCTTGGTGCGCCCGACATGGGGTATCCGGAAATGGGAACGGGAACGATGCCGCCGCTCGAAAAGAGTGGGCCGGCGATTGAACCGGTTATGCCAGGTGCCGAACCGCCCCGCAGTTTTGGTCCGCGCAACAGTTAGAGCGCGATTTCCTTAACCGAACACCGTTACCGGTCATCAATTCGTTCGTGGGCTGTGTTACGGATCTGCGCGATCCTCCCCGAACACGCTCATGAGCCGGTTCCAGAATCCCGGACTCTCGACGCTCGCCGGCTGGGGCCTGGTCGCGGGTTGGGCGCTCGGCTTCGACGCGGGAATCACGCGCGGACGTGGAGGTGCCTCGCGGATCAAACCGGGAAGCGGCTTTGCCCTGGTTCCGGCATGCGCTTCGTCCATATATTGTCGCCAGAGCTGAGCCGGCAACGTTCCGCCGGTGACCCGCTTCATGGCACGGCCGTCGTCATTGCCCATCCACACCCCGGTGACGAGATCGGCGGTAAACCCGATGAACCAGGCATCGCGATAATTCTGGCTGGTTCCGGTTTTTCCTGCCGCCGGGCGCGACAGCTTGGCGGCGCGTCCAGTGCCGTGCTCCACGACACCCACGAGCATGCCGGTCAGGGCGGAGGTGTGTTGTGGCGAGGCAACCCGGCCCGGGCCCGAGCCAGAGCGGGAGTAGAGCCGCCGGCCCTCGGTATCGTGGATACGGTCGATGCCATAGGGCCAGACTCCGATGCCACCGTTGGCGAAGACGGCATACACGGATGTCAGCTCGATTAGGCTGACATCGCCGGTTCCCAGCGCAAGACTGGGAATGGGTTTGAGGTCGGCGGTAATACCGAACCGCCGGGCGGCATCCATCACGTTCCGCCGTCCCGCGCGTTCGCTGACCCGGACCGCCACGGTGTTGATGGATTGAGAGAGGGCCTGACGCAAGGTCACTTCGCCCTTATAGCGTCCGTTAAAGTTGCGCGGCCGCCACCCGTTCACCTGGACCGGCGCATCCACGATGCGGCTGTCGGGTAGCAGCCCGGCCTCGAGCCCGGCGAGATAGACCAACGGCTTGAAAGCGGATCCAGGCTGGCGATAGGCTTGCACCGCGCGGTTGAACTTGCTGCGGGTATAGGCCCGGCCGCCGACCATGGCGCGGACGGCGCCGTCCAGGGTCATCGAAACGATGGCCGCCTGCGATGCATTCTTCTCCGCGCCCGGCCCGTCCAACATTTCCTTGGCCTTGGTTTCCGCCAATCTCTGCAGGCGCGGGTCCAAGGTCGTCACAACGACCACGTCACGGTCATGGGTGGAGACGAAGTCGGAAACCTGAGCCAAAACCCAGTCGACAAAGTACCGACTGCCGCGGCGGTCGCCAAGTTCGGCCACCATCGTTCCCTTCTGCTGTTCGGCGGTGCGCGCCTCGTCGGGCGAAAGGTAACCCGCATCCACCATACGATCGAGCACCTGTCTTGTGCGCAAGGCCGCGTTTTCGGGACTGGCAATGGGGTTGTAGCGGGACGGCGCTTTCAGCAGCCCGGCCAGCATCGCCGCCTGATAGGTGGAGATCCGTGTGGCCGGTTGATCGAAGAACTTACGGGCGGCGGCATCCACGCCATAGGCGCCAGCCCCGAAGTAGGTCCGATTCAAATAGATGGCGAGGATCTCGTCCTTGGTGAATTCGTGCTCTAGCCACAATGCCAACGCAAGCTCCTGAACTTTGCGCTTGATCGTGCGTTCCGGAGAAAGAAATAGATTTTTCGCCGCTTGCTGGGTGATGGTGCTGCCGCCCTGAACCACTGTTCCGGCGCGAACGTTGGCGACCATGGCCCGAGCGAGCCCGAAGACATCCAGGCCGAAATGGTCGTAGAATCTGCGATCCTCGGTGGCCAGCACCGCCAGCGGAAGAGCGGGCGGAAGGTCGGCCACTTGGAGTGTCGCGCCATATACATCACCGGAGGTCGCGAGAACCGATCCGTCAGCGGCTTTGACCGTAACCGACGGATGGCGCGCAGCCGCCAACGCTGCTTCCACGTCGGGCAGGTCGGCCAAATACCACGCGGCAACACCGGCGGTAATCACCGCCAACCAAATTGTCGCCACGGCTCCCCATTTTAACAAGAACCGCCCCCAGCGCTTGCGCTCTTGCGTCCGCCGCGGTGGACGCGTCCGTACGGTCTTGCCGCGAGGCGTGGGCGCCTTGGTGGTGCCTTTTTTGGTTGTTCGAGTTGTTTTTGCCATGCGAGGAGATTACCCGCAAACTCCGCCCGTTCGTTAGTCAGATGAATGTCGGCCTGTAACTATCAAAAATATAGGGGAAAATTTCAGCAGAGGGAGCGGAGCGCCTTTGGCTATTCGCGAAAGACAGCCGCATGTCCGCGAATCGGCGCACCTGCCGCGCGCGAATCGAGATTGAGCATTGCCGCATCGAGGCTGAAGCGCTTGAGTTGCGGTGGCCGTCGCGGGGGCCCGCTATCAGACCAAGAGTACTTGTCCGCACGACCATCAAACTTCCATTTCATTATAAGGTTGTTCCTCCGTGAATGTCTCCAAGTGCTGAATTCTGCCATGTTTTTGGTTCGGCTCTTTTCGGGTCGATCGTGGCGGGCAAATAACCTCTGATCAGAATATTTAACCCATGCGACATTTTTGCGATGTTTAGTTGCAATATTTTCCCCTCGGTGTTTAATCTAGTAAATAGTAGGGCGCGCTAGTAAATTTCGATAAGTTAAAAGGCGCTTGAGAGAGGATTCATACAGCTATTTCCCTATCGCCATTCTGGTCAATTGCGGGACGGTTTTCCGAAGTTGGCTGAATGGTACCGGGCAAATCAGTGAGCAAATGGTGATGGTTAGCGACACGTTTGGGGTTTCGCTAGAACCCTTTGGGATCTCTCCGGACCCTCGATTCATGTATTTCGATTCGAAATTGGACCGCGAGCATCAAGTATTGCTTGAGAGTTTGCGTCAAGGAGTCGGTCTCGCGGTCATTACTGGCGAGCATGGTGTCGGCAAGACAATGCTGCTGCACTACCTTGCTGCCGAATTGGATGTTGCCAACCACCTTGTTGTCCATGTTTCCTGTCTCGGTAGCCCATCCGTCGACGACATCATGGGAATCTTCGCGGTTCAGATCGGATTGCCTGAAGATTTCACTGTCGAGGGAGAAGACAGCAACCAAAACAGCTTGGCTGGAATGCTCGGTTCGGCGGGTGTTTGCGGGACCACGGCGATCCTTTTTCTCGACGATGCCGATCGCTTGAGCGCGGAAACGTTGTCGGCTCTCTCGACCATGACCCGGGGCGACACGAAAAAAGGTGCGGCGATCTCCATCGTCCTAGCGGGCTCGCCGGATCTCGCGCCGCGGTTGGATGCAAGCCGCGATCGGTTCCCCCGGCGCAGACGGGACATCAATGTCTCCCTGAGCCCCCTGAAGCCGCAGGACGCAGAATCATATATCTTGCATCGGCTCCGTGTGGCGGGCGGCCAGGAAAACACGGTGTTTACGCCCGATGCGATCGCTCGGGTTGCGCACCACGCGAGAGGAAACCCGCAGGCAATCAATCGCATGTGCAGGGCCGCTATGATCGTCTCCGTGGGACAGTCGCACAGCAACGTTACCGTCGATGTGGTCGATCAGGTCGCACCTAGCAGCGTTGCAGCCGACCAGAACGCGCGCGCGTCGGACAGTCAGTATGCGCGTTCGTCTTCCGAATTGGCAGCGGCGCTGCACACCCGTCACTCAACCGATGAATCCGTCCATTTGCCAAAAAAAGGGGCGACGCCGTATTTCGAACCCGCCGGTTCGTCAATTGCACCGGCACGGCCCGGGGAAGCAGCGGCCGAGCAGAATGGTGAAGCAACGGGAGCGAAAAACGACGATTGGACGCTCGACGTCGTCGCCGGAACCCAACAATCTTCGGATTCT
>CAKZLS010000109.1 GCA_937127205.1 uncultured Rhodospirillales bacterium | reverse complement strand
GACCGCGTCGCCAAGGCCATGCCCAACCTCGGCGTCCGCATGGCTTTCGAGGAGATCCACCGCGAAATCACCGGAGCCGTCTCCATAACCCGTCCGCTGACGTCGGAATCGGGCGAAGAGGCCGTATTCGTGCGCTTGATCGATATTCCGCTGCAAAATGAGACATTCTACAAATTGCCGCTCGACACCGCCGTCAGCCGTACCCTGGTCTTGGCCATTAAAGGCATCATCACGGAGGCCGATCCCACCGCCGTCTCCATGGACCGGATGGAAGGCTGGACCACGGACGTGGAGATGAACATGGCCGGCGAGGTCGCGTTCGCGGTTCTGCCCGCGCGCATCGACGGCGCGTCCAGCTTCGTGATCTTCAAGGACTTCGCGCCGGTGACCCGCCAATTCGAGACCCTGAGATTGGAACCGCAATCCGAAAAGATCCTGCCCATCCCGGTAAAGAATTGGACCGAACTCGCTATCTACCTCTCTGAGATCGGTCCGCCCAAGGGATGGACCCTCCCCGATCTCCCCGGCGAGAGCGACCAGACGGTGGAGTAGACGATCTTCCAAGCGCCGCCATTGACAAGTGACAATTGTCACTTCACACTTATGCCGTGATTAGCGGCTTTCGGCATAAAGGGTTGCGCGCCCTGTTTGAAAAAGACGACCGACGCAAACTTCGCGCCGAAGACGTCAATAAGATCCGGCGGATCCTGGCTCGGTTGAACATGGCTGGGACCATCGAAGACGTCGATGCCCCTGGCTTTCGCCTCCATGGCCTGAAGGGCAATCGCGCGGGCCAGTGGGCAGTGACCGTCAGAGCCAATTGGCGGATCGTATTCCGGTTCGAAGACGGCCAAGTGTTCGACGTCGACTTGGTTGACTATCATTAGGAACAAAGAATCATGCGCATGAAGAATCCTCCTCATCCCGGCGAGCACGTTCTCGAGGACTGCATCAAGCCCCTTGATCTGAGCATTACAAAGGCCGCGCAGGTTCTAGGCGTGACCCGCCAGACGCTCAACAACGTCGTCAACGGCAAGTCAGGCATTTCTCCTGAAATGGCGATCCGGCTGTCAAAGGCCTTCGGCGGTAGTCCGGAGGTCTGGCTTGGTATGCAAATGCAGTACGACCTGGCCCAAGCCGAGCAATACGCCGACAAGATCGACATCAAGCGTTACGAGAAGTGTGACGAGCACGCTCTCGAGCCGACAGGCAGGCCTTCCCGCATCCGGTCTCACTGTTGACGGGAACCCGATGTGGCGAACGCGCCTGGAAAGGATCAGGACACTGGCAATGGTCGCAAACGACTCATGAAGTATCGGGGTTTGCTCATAAGCTCCGTGCTTGCGGCCGTCGCGGCCGTCGTTCTGCTGGTGGGTGCGGCTCTCTACGCGATCTTGCCCTATGACCTTCGGGGTTCGGCCAATCTTGAAAAGGTCAAAAAGACCGTAGAGCCCGTTCTCTCAGCCGACCTCCAGAAGATTGGAGCGGAATTGGGCGATCCGATCTTTGTGCGGATCTTCAAGGAACCCAAGGAATTGGAGATCTGGATTGTAGCCGATGAAACCTATCGCCTGTTCAAGACCTATCCCATTTGCACCTTCTCGGGAGCGTTGGGCCCGAAACTGAAGGAAGGGGACAATCAGTCTCCCGAAGGCTTCTATTCCGTCTCCGCGTCGCAACTGAATCCTCACAGCACCTACCACCTTTCCTTCAATCTGGGCTTTCCGAACCGCTTTGACCGCGCCCACGGCCGCACGGGAAGCTATCTGATGGTTCATGGCAACTGCGTTTCCGTCGGTTGTTACGCCATGACCGACGAGGCGATGGAGGAAATCTATCTTCTTGCCGAGGCGGCACTGAACAATGGCCAATTGTCCTTTGACGTGCATGCGTTTCCGTTCCGCATGACAAGAGATGCCATGGACGCCAACACCGACTCCCGGTGGATAGATTTCTGGGAGAATATGAAGGACGGATACGATTACTTCGAAAAACATGGAAGGCCGCCGGGCGTGGGCGTGCGTCACGGACAATACATCTTCGGCTGAAGACAACACCCTGGATCGCACGGTACCTTCGCGGGCTCGTGGCTATCATAGATCAAAGGTCGCGTGGTGAGCGCGGGAACATCACATGGATCTTGTTACTCTATTTGCCATCATTGTGTTCGCGGCTTCTTGGTTCTTCTTTGCGCGGACCGACCCGGACGAGCCGCTGGTGCGGATTTTCTGGGGCACCATGCTGTTCATGGGTGCCGCCATCGGCGTGCTGGGGTTGATCCTTCGTTTCGCCGTCTAATGCGCTTCTTCCCAGTTGGGGCCGGTGCCGACGTCGACGGTCAGGGGGACATCGAGGCGGGCCATCGATTCCATAATACCGGTGACCACTTTCCGGGTGTCCTCGACCTCGGCTTCGGCAACCTCGAACACCAGCTCGTCGTGGACCTGCAGCAGCATTTTCGCCGATAGGCCGGCGTCGGCGACGGCGCCAGGGATTCGGATCATGGCGCGCTTGATGATGTCCGCGGCACCGCCCTGGATGGGCGCGTTGATGGCGGCGCGCTCGGAGAAACCGCGGATAGACGGGTTCTTGCTGTTGATGCCCGCCACATGGCATTTGCGGCCGAACAGCGTGGTAACGAAGCCCTGTTCGCGCGCCTGTGTTTTGGTGGTCTCCATGTAGTCACGGATCTCGGGAAACCGGGCGAAATAGGCCGCGATGTACTCGCCGGCCTCGCCGCGCGAGATGCCCAGCTGCCGCGCCAGCCCGAACGCGGAAATACCGTAGAGGATGCCGAAGTTGATGGCCTTGGCGCGGCGACGGATCATCGGGTCCATTCCGTCCATGGCGACGCCGAACACCTCCGACGCGGTGATGGCGTGAATGTCCATGCCGTCACGGAACGCGTCCTTGAGCGCCTCGATCCCGGCCACGTGGGCCACCAGCCGCAACTCGATCTGCGAGTAGTCGGCGCTCATCAGCACCGTGCCCGGCGGGGCGATGAAGGCGCGGCGGATCTTGCGGCCTTCTTCGGTGCGGATGGGGATGTTCTGCAGGTTGGGGTCGGACGAGCTCAGCCGCCCGGTGTTGGCGACGGTCTGCGCATAGGACGTGTGGACCCGCCCTGTTTCCGGGTTGATCTGTTCGACCAGGGCATCAGAATAGGTGCTCTTGAGCTTGGCCAACTGCCGCCAGTCCAGCACCCGCGCCGGCAGGTCGTGACCTTCGGCGGCCAGCCCCTCGAGCACGTCGGCGCCGGTGGCATACGCACCCGTCTTGCCCTTCTTGCCGCCCTTCAGGCTCATCTCGTCGAACAGGATCTCGCCCAGTTGCTTCGGCGAGCCGACGTTGAATTCGCGCCCGGCGAGGGAATGGATCTCGGTCACCAACTCGTCCATGCGCCCGGCGAACTCGCGGCTGACTTGCCCCAGCACATTGGCATTGACCAGGATTCCGGTGCGTTCCATGGCCGTGAGCACCGGGATCAGCGGCCGCTCCAGGGTCTCGTAGACGGTGACCATGCGCTCGGTGACCAACCGCTGCTTGAGCAGCTGGTGGAGGCGCAAGGTGACGTCGGCATCCTCGGCGGCATAGTCGAGCGCTTTGTCCAGCTTGACCTTGTCGAAGGTGATCTGATTGCGCCCGGTGCCGCAAACCTCGGAATACTTGATGGTCTCCATGCCGAGGTGCAGGTTCGCCAGCTCGTCCATGCCGTGACCGTGCAGGCCCACATCGAGAACATAGGACAGCACCATGGTGTCGTCGATCGGCGTCACTTCGATCCCATGGCGGGCCAGAACCTCCATGTCGTATTTGATGTTCTGGCCAATCTTGAGGACCGACGGGTCTGCCAGCAGCGGCTTGAGCAGGGCGAGCGCGGTGTTCATTGGAATCTGCTGGGGCGCTTCCTCTTGATCGCCGAGATCGAGGCCGCCGGGGCCTTCGTGGCCGAGCGGGATGTAACAGGCCCGGCCGGGCTCCACCGCCAATGACACACCCACCAGGTCGGCGCGCAGGGCATCGAGCGAATTGGTCTCGGTATCCACCGCCACCGCGCCAACCTCTGTGGCCTGGGCAATCCAGCGCTTGAGCGCGGCTTCGTCCTGGACAAGCTCGTACTCGCCTTTTTCTCCCGTGGCCGCGGGAAGGGGTTCAGTATCGGCACCGCTATCGCCGGCTTCCGCAGAGCCCGTTCCGGGAAACCGAGTAAGCAAAGCCTTGAACGCATTGGCCTGGAGGAAATCGCGAAGCGCGTCCGGATCCGGTGTCGGTGCCAACAGGTCCTCCAGCGGCGCCGGCACCGGCACGTTAGCATCGAGTTGCACCAATTGCCGGGAAACGCGCGCGGCGTCGGCGTGGTCGACCAGGTTTTGACGGCGTTTCGGCTGTTTGATCTCACCGGCGCGGGCCAAAAGGGTGTCGAGGTCGCCGTATTCCTCGATAAGCTGCGCGGCGGTCTTGACGCCGATGCCGGGAACACCCGGTACATTGTCGATCGAATCGCCGGCCAGCGCTTGCACCTCCACGACCTTGTCCGGACCGACACCGAACTTCTCGCGCACCTGGTCGGGGCCGATAGTGCGGTTCTTCATGGCATCCATCATGCGGACGCCGTCGCCGACGAGCTGCATTAGGTCCTTGTCCGATGAGACGATGGTGACCTCTGCTCCTTTCTCGCGGGCGAGACGGGTGTAGGTGGCGATAAGGTCATCCGCTTCGTAGCCGTTCAGTTCCACGCTGGCGATGCTGCACGCGCGGGTGGCGTCGCGCACCAGTTCGAACTGCGGGATCAGCTCCTCCGGCGGCTCCGGCCGGTTGGCTTTGTAATCGGGGTAGATGTCGTTGCGGAAGGTGCGGCGGTCGCTGTCGAACACTACGGCGATATGATCGGCGTCGGTGGACTGCAACAGCTTCAAGAGCATGTTGGTGAAGCCGAACACGGCGTTGACCGGCGTCCCGTCGGGACGGGTCATGGGCGGCAGCGCGTGGAAGGCGCGAAACAAAAAGCCCGAGCCGTCGATCAGGAAGACATGACGCGGCGCGTTCAGTGGCCCGCCGCCTCTTCGGCCCCCTCGGCGAGCACGAAGTGCCGTGAACAGTAGGGGCAGACCACGTCGCCCTCGTCGCCGATCTTCAGGTAGACCAGCGGATGGCCGAGCGGTCCGTCGCCGCCGTTGCATCCGACTGTGCGGCTCTCCACGATGATGGTATCTACCGGCTTCATGATGTGTGGCTTCCCTCTCGAAACAGCCAGGACCGTTGACCTAGCGGACGGCCGGATGATAGCGATTGCCGCTCGACAATCAATGATCGCGTTAACCCGCGTCCGTTAGATTTTATTTTAAGGACTCCATGCGCTCGCCCATTCCTGCCTACGCGGTCGAAACCGTCGATCTCTGCAAAACCTACGCCGGCGGCAAGCACGCGGAACCCGTCCGCGCCCTCGATGGTGTTAGTTTGACGGTGCCCGCCGGCTCGTTCTTCGGCCTGTTGGGGCCCAACGGCGCCGGCAAGTCGACACTCATCAACATCCTGGCCGGATTGGTCGTTCCGAGCTCCGGCGAAGCGCGCATCTGGGGCTACGATATCGACCGCGACATGCGCGCGGCCCGGCGTGCCATCGGCGTGGTGCCGCAGGAGCTCAATATCGATCCGTTCTTCACGCCTCGGGAGTCGCTCGAGGTCCAGGCCGGTCTTTACGGCGTTCCCAAACGCCAGCGGCGCACCGACGAGATCCTCGCCGCAGTGGGACTGAGCCGCCAGGCCGACTCCTACGCCCGCACGCTCTCGGGCGGCATGCGCCGGCGGCTTTTGGTGGCCAAGGCGATGATCCACTCGCCGCCGGTTCTGGTGCTCGACGAGCCCACCGCCGGGGTCGATGTTGAACTCCGCCGCCAGCTCTGGACCTACGTTCGCCAGCTTAAGGACAGCGGCGTTACAATCCTCCTCACCACTCACTATCTCGAGGAAGCCGAGGAGCTCTGCGACCAGATCGCCATCATCAACCACGGCCGGGTGATCGCGTGCGAAACCACGGAGGCGCTGCTGCGGCGTCTGGATTCCAAGGAACTGGCGGTGACCGTCGGCGAAACCGTCGAGGCGATTCCCGCGGCACTTGAGTGCTTCACCGTCGAGCTTGAAGCGCCGAACCGGCTGGTCTTTCAATACGCGCCCAGCAGCACCGATAGCGGCGCGATCTTGGCTGCGCTGAGTGGCGCCGGGCTGACGATCCGAGAGGTCGACACACGCGAGGCCGAGCTGGAGGATATCTTTCTCCAGCTCACCAGCGAGCCCGAACCCGCATCATGAGCCGTGCGAGCCGGGCGGCGATGTGGTTTTCGGCGCTGCTTTGCGTTGTCGCGTCGGCATGTGCCCCGGTGGTCAAGCCCGCCGGGCCCGCCCTCGTCGAACCCCTTGTCAACGCGGATACCATCGTCGCCGACGACGGTGCGACCCTGCCGCTTCGGTCGTGGCTGCCCGATGCGGGACAGCCGTCCGCCGTGGTGCTGGGAGTCCATGGCTTCAACGATTACAGCAATTTCTTTGACGCCGCGGCCACATACTTGGCGGCGCGCGGCATCGCGTCCTATTCGTACGATCAACGCGGTTTCGGCCGCGCCGCCCATCGCGGGGTGTGGCCGGGAACGAATACGCTGGCGCGCGACCTCGGGTCCGCCGTCGGGGCCCTGCGGCGGCGTCACCCCGGGGTCCCGTTGTACGTCCTCGGCATGAGCATGGGGGGCGCGGTAGCGCTGGTGGCGATGGCGGCGCCCGATCCGCCGGAGGTCGACGGTTTGATCCTTGCGGCTCCGGCTGTCTGGGCGCGCGAAACCATGCCGTGGTACCAGACCGCGGCGTTGTGGACATTTGCGCACACGATCCCTTGGAAGACCGCTACCGGCCGGGGCATGGGTATTAAGCCGTCGGACAACATCGAGATGCTTCGCGCGCTTGGCCGCGACCCGCTGGTGATCAAGCGGACCCGGATCGATTCCGTCTACGGCTTGGTGGATCTGATGGACGCCGCGCCCGCGGCGGCGCCCC
>CAKZLS010000108.1 GCA_937127205.1 uncultured Rhodospirillales bacterium | reverse complement strand
TGCGGTTCGCCATCCGCGAGGGTGGCCGCACCGTCGGCGCCGGCGTCGTCGCGAAGATTATCGCATAGCGAAAGGAAGGACGGCGCCGCCGATGAGGCGGTTGGCCGGGGAATCGGACTGAAGGCATGGAAAACCAGAATATACGAATTGGCCTCAAGGCGTTCGATCACCGCGTGTTGGACCAGTCCGCGCGCGAGATCGTGAACACGGCGCGGCGTACCGGCGCGCAGGTTCGCGGTCCGATTCCGCTTCCGACCAAGATCGACAAGTACACGGTGTTGAGATCGCCGCATATCGACAAGAAGTCCCGCGAACAGTTCGAAATTCGAACACATAAACGGGTCTTGGATATCATCGACCCCACACCGCAGACTGTGGATGCACTGATGAAGCTCGATCTCGCCTCCGGCGTCGATGTCGAGATTAAGCTTTAGGAACTGCTTGAAATGCGAACCGGACTCATTGCACAGAAGCTTGGTATGTCGCGTGTCTTCAAGGAGACCGGCGCTCACGTGCCCGTCACCGTCTTGAAGGTCGACAACTGCCAAGTGGTCGCCAACCGCACCGACGAGTCGAACGGCTACACTGCCGTCCAGCTCGGGATCGGAACGGCCAAGGTGAAAAACGTTTCCAAACCCCAGCGCGGGCATTTCAGTAAGGCCAAGGTGGAGCCGAAGCAAAAACTCGCTGAATTCCGCGTCAGTGCCGATGCGCTGATCGATGTGGGGACGCAGCTGTCCGTCGAGCATTTCGTGCCGGGTCAGTACGTGGATGCCACGGGGGTTTCCATCGGCAAAGGTTTTGCCGGCGGTATGAAGCGCCATGGTTTTTCCGGTCTGCGCGCCTCGCACGGTGTGTCGGTCAGCCACCGGAGCCATGGTTCAACCGGACAATGCCAGGATCCCGGCAAGGTGTTCAAGGGCAAGAAGATGGCCGGTCATCTCGGGGATCGCCAGGTCACTGCGCAGAACCTTGAGGTCGTGGAGACCGATGCCGAGCGCGGGCTGATCTTGGTCAAGGGAGCAATCCCGGGTTCCAAGGGCGGCTACATCCTGCTCAAGGACGCGGTCAAAATGCCGCTTCCGGACGGCGTTCCGTTTCCGGCGGGCGTTGTGAGCGCGCCGGTGGCCGAGGCTCCGGTGGAAGCGGCCGCGGAAAATACGGATGAAGCATCGGAGCCGGCCGAAGGCTCCGAGCCAAAAGGCGAGAGCTCCGAGGGCGAGAGCCCCAAGGGCGAGAGCAAGGAATAGGCCGGTATGAAGTGTGACGTCGTCAATTTGGATAACGAGACGGTCGGTTCCATCGACCTTGCGGACGCCGTGTTCGGCGTGGACGTAAGGCCGGATATTCTGGCCCGCGCCGTCAAGTGGCAGCTGGCCAAGCGCCGGGCGGGAACCCACAAGGTCAAGAGCCGTCACGAGGTGATCGGCACGTCGGCGAAGCCGTTCCGTCAGAAAGGCACCGGCCGCGCGCGTCAGGGGTCGTCGAAGGGCCCGCATCAGCGCGGCGGCGGTGTGGTGTTCGGGCCGCTCCCGCGGGACCATTCCCATGACCTGCCGAAAAAGGTGCGCAGGCTGGCGTTGAAGTCCGCGTTGTCGGCGAAGCGTGAAGCCGGTGAGCTTGTGGTCATCGAAAAGGCGGAACTCGCCGAGCCCAAGACCAAGGCGCTGGCGGATGCCGCCGCGAAATTGGGGTGGCAAGGCGCGCTGGTTATCGATGGCGAAGGCTTTGATACGAACTTTTCGAAGGCGGCGAAGAATATCGGCGGGCTGGATCTCCTGCCGTCGCGCGGCGCCAACGTTTACGACATTTTGCGGCACAAGCATCTCGTCCTGACCCGGGCTGCGGTGGACCAGTTGGTGGATCGGTTGTCATGAATAAACCTCGTCCCAAGAACACCGCGACGGTGAGCGCCGAGCGTAAGTTCGAAGTCCTTCGCCGGCCGTTGATCACCGAGAAGGCGACGCTGCTCAGCGCGTTCAACCAGGTAACCTTCGTGGTCGCGCCGGATGCCACCAAGCCGGAAATCAAGGCGGCGGTGGAAGACCTGTTCAAGGTGAAGGTCAAAGGCGTGAATACCATCTGCCAGAAGGGCAAGGTGAAGCGTTTCCGTGGCCGCAAGGGCACGCGCGTGGATACCAAGAAAGCCATCGTGACCCTCGCCGAGGGCCATAGCATCGATATTACCACCGGCGTCTAGAGGGCGGACATGGCACTTAAGCAATTCAAACCGACGAGCCCGGGACAGCGTGGACTGGTCCTGGTCGATCGATCGGCCCTTTGGAAAGGCAAGCCCGAGCGGTCGTTGACCGAAGGTCTGCACACCAAGGGCGGGCGCAACAACACCGGTCGGATTACGGCTCGGCGTCGTGGGGGCCGGCACAAACGGCGCTACCGGATCGTGGATTTCAAGCGTACGAAATTCGACGTGGCGGCCACCGTGGAGCGGTTGGAGTACGATCCGAACCGCACCGCGTTCATCGCCCTGATCCGCTACGAGGACGGCGAGCTTTCCTACATTCTCGCACCCCAGCGGATCGAAGTGGGCGATACGGTCACCGCCGGCCGCAGTGTGGACATCAAGCCCGGCAACGCGTTGCCGCTGCAGAGCATTCCGGTCGGCACCATCATCCATAATGTGGAGATGAAGATCGGAAAGGGCGGTCAGATCGCCCGATCGGCGGGAACCTATGCGCAGATCATCGGCAAGGATCAGGGCTACGCGCAGCTGCGGCTTAACTCGGGCGAGTTGCGCATGGTTCGGGCGGAGTGCATGGCCACGGTCGGCGCGGTTTCCAACCCCGATCAGCAGAACATCAAGCTCGGCAAGGCGGGACGCAAGCGCTGGCTGGGCAAGCGGCCATCGGTCCGCGGCGTCGCCATGAACCCGATCGATCACCCCCATGGCGGTGGTGAAGGAAAAACGTCCGGAGGCCGTCACCCGGTGACGCCTTGGGGCGTGCCCACCAAGGGCAAGCGGACACGTAGCAACAAAAAGACCGACTCGCTGATTATGCGGCGTCGTCACAGAGCCAAGTAGGCGTAAGGAGTTTCCGGGGTGCCCCGTTCCGTTTGGAAAGGACCTTTTGTCGACGGCTACCTTCTCAAGAAAGCAGAGAAGGTGCGCGGATCGAGACGCAACGAGGTCATTAAAACCTGGTCCCGGCGGTCGACTATTCTGCCGCAGTTCGTCGGCTTGACCTTCGGCGTGCACAATGGTCGCAAGTTCGTGCCGGTGATGGTCACCGAGGACATGATCGGTCACAAATTCGGCGAGTTTTCGCCGACCAGGACGTTTTTCGGCCACGCCGGCGATAAGAAGGCGAGGAGAGGTTAGTCATGGGCAAGAGAGCCGCCGAACGAGCGCTTGCCGATAACGAGGCGATGGCGTCCGCTCGTCAACTTCGCACCAGTCCGCAGAAGCTCAATGAGGTCGCGGCCTGTATTCGCGGGATGGATTGCGAAGCCGCGCTTGCCGAGCTTCAGTTCTCTCAGCGGCGCATCGCGAACGATGTGCGCAAGGTCTTGCAGTCGGCCATCGCCAACGCCGAGAACAACCATCAACTGGATGTTGACCGGTTGTTCGTGGCGGAAGCCACGGTGGGCAAGGCGCTGGTGATGAAGCGCTGGAAGGCACGCGCGCGCGGCCGGGTCGGGCGCATTCAGAAATTCTTTAGCAACTTGCGTGTCGTGGTGCGTGAGCGGGAGGACATCGACTGATGGGTCAAAAAGTCAATCCCATTGGGCTTCGGGTCGGTATCAACAGGACGTGGGATTCGCGCTGGTTCGCGGATCGTAACTACGCGCCGTTGCTGCACGAAGACATGAAAATACGCAAGTTCGTCCAAAAGCGCTTGGCGCAAGCGGGTGTTTCACGGGTGGTCATCGAGCGGCCGGCCAAGAAGGCGCGGATTACCGTCCATACTGCCCGTCCCGGCGTGGTGATCGGCAAGAAGGGCGCGGATATCGAGAAGCTGCGCCAGGAACTGGCGAAAATCACCAAGTCCGATGTCCACGTGAATATCGTGGAAGTGCGCAAGCCGGAGATCGATGCCCAACTGGTGGCGGAGAATATCGCCCAGCAGTTGGAGCGCCGGGTTTCGTCCCGCCGCGCCATGAAGCGCGCGGTGCAGTCTGCCATGCGCCTCGGTGCCCAGGGCATCCGGATCAATTGCGGCGGACGCCTCGGCGGCGCCGAGATCGCGCGGACCGTGTGGTACCGCGAGGGGCGGGTGCCGCTTCATACGCTGCGTGCTCATGTGGATTACGGCATGGCGGAGGCCAGGACGACTTACGGGATCTGCGGCGTGAAGGTGTGGATCTATAAGGGCGACATCCTCGCCCATGACCCGATGGCGATGGATAAGCGCGCCATGGAAGGGCAGACGGGGCGATAAGCTCCCGACGCCGATGACCCTGACGCGAATGAAAATGAAAACGGCATAGAATCATGCTCAGTCCGAAACGAATGAAGTTCCGCAAACAGCACAAAGGCCGGATCCACGGTCTTGCCAAAGGTGCGACCGAACTTAACTTTGGCGCCTATGGCCTCAAGGCGACCACGCCCGAACGGGTGACGGCGCGCCAGATCGAGGCCGCGCGGCGCGCCATGACCCGGCACATGAAACGTGCCGGACGGGTGTGGATCCGCCTGTTTCCCGATGTCCCGGTCAGTTCCAAACCGGCCGAGGTCCGTATGGGCGGCGGTAAAGGCTCGCCCGAATACTGGGTCTGCAAGGTTAAGCCGGGGCGCATCATGTTCGAGGTGGATGGCGTTCCCCAACCGATTGCCAAGGAAGCGTTTCGACTGGCCGCGGCGAAACTTCCGGTGCGCACGAAGTTCGTGTCGCGCTCTGGCGAGGAGGAATGAGGCGATGAAGGCGGCGGACCTTCGGGCAAAAACGGACGACCAGCTCAAGGAAGAGTTGATGGCGCTGAAAAAGGAAGCCTTCAATCTTCGTTTTCAGACAGCCAGCGGGCAGTTGGAGAACACGGCGCGAAAGCGTCAGGTTCGCCGGACCATCGCTGGTATCAAGACCATTCTTGGCGAGCGCCAGCGCGAAACAAGCGCGGCGAAGGCCTGACGGGAGAGGGGCAATGCCCAGACGAGTAATGCAAGGGACCGTGGTGAGTGACAAAGCCGACAAGACCGTTGTGGTCAAGGTCGAACGTCGCGTCATGCACCCGCTCTATAAGAAATTCATCCGTCGGACGAAGAAATACACCGCTCACGACGAGACCAACGCCCTGAAGACCGGGGATGTTTGTCGGATTCGCGAGTGTCGGCCGATATCGAAACGTAAATGTTGGGAAGTGGTCGCGGAAAACGGCTAGGGCCGATGCTGGACCGAAAGGATAGACCACGATGATCCAAGTGGAGTCGAACCTGGACGTAGCCGACAACTCCGGCGCGCGCCGGGTGCAGTGTATCAAGGTTTTGGGCGGCTCGAAGCGGCGGTTTGCCGGTGTCGGCGATATTATCGTCGTGACGGTAAAGGATGCCATTCCGCGCGGCCGGGTTAAGAAGGGCGATGTTCTGCAGGCCGTGATCGTGCGGACCGCGAAAGATACGCATCGCGGCGATGGCTCGGCCATCCGGTTTGATCGCAATGCGGCGGTGCTGATCAATAAGCAGGGCGAGCCCATCGGAACGCGTATTTTCGGACCGGTCACCCGCGAGCTTCGCACCCGGGGCTATATGAAGATCGTGTCCCTGGCGCCGGAGGTGTTGTGATGTCGAAGATCAAGAAGGGCGACCGCGTGATCGTACTGGCCGGCCGCAGCAAGGGCCGGACCGGCGACGTTCTCAAGGTCATGCCGAAGGAAAACCGGGCGATCGTACAGGGCGTGAATATGGTCAAGCGCCACACCCGCCCGACCCAGACCCAGATGGGCGGGATCGTCGAGAAAGAAGCGTCGATCCATATGTCCAATCTGGCGCATGTGGACCCGGACTCATCCTTGGCAACCCGCGTCGGATACAAATTTCTCGAAGACGGCCGCAAGGTCCGCTTTGCCAAGCGGTCCGGCGAAGTCATCGACAGGTAGAGAATCAACGAGATGGCAAGGCTTCGTGAACATTACCAAACCGCGGTCCGTGAACTCATGCAGGAGGAGTTCAAGTACCGCAATCCCATGCAGATACCCCGGTTGACGAAAATCGTCGTCAATATGGGTGTCGGCGACGGCGTTCAGGACAAGAAGAAAGTCGACGCGGCGGTTTCGGACATGGTCCAGATCGTGGGTCAGCGGCCGGTGGTGACCAAGGCGAAAAAGTCGATCGCCGGGTTCAAGCTGCGCGAGGGCATGCCCATCGGTTGCATGACCACTTTACGGCGCGACCGCATGTTCGAGTTCCTGGACCGGCTGATCAATATTGCGCTGCCCCGCGTTCGCGATTTCCGCGGCGTGCCGGGGTCAAGCTTCGATGGACGCGGCAACTTCGCCATGGGTGTCAAGGAGCAGATCATCTTTCCGGAGATCAGCTATGACAAGGTGGACCAGATTCGCGGCCTGAATATCGTGATATGCACCACTGCCGAGACGGATGCCGAAGCGCGAGCATTGCTCAAGGCGTTTGATATGCCGTTCGTCAACTAAAGGGAAACAGGAGAGACGATGAATGGCTAAGACAAGCCTGATCGAAAGAAACAATAAGAGAAAGCGTATGGCCGAGCGCTATGCGACCAAGCGAACTGAATTGAAGGCCCGGGCCAAGGATCCGGACATTTCGCCGGAAGAGCGGTTTGAAGCGCGCCTCAAGCTGGCGCAGCTGCCGCGGAATTCGTCGCCGGTGCGCATTCGCCTCAGGTGTGGACTGACGGGCCGCCCACGCGGAAATTACCGGAAGTTCGAGCTTTCGCGAATTGCGCTGCGGGATCTTGCCTCCAATGGCCAGATTCCCGGCATGGTGAAGTCAAGCTGGTAGGAACGACGTTATGTCGATGAGCGATCCACTCGGAGATATGTTGACGCGCATTCGCAACGGTCAGCGTGCCCGCAAGCACGCGGTGACCGCGCCCGCGTCACGATTTCGCGCCCGGGTCCTGGATGTCCTCGAGCGCGAGGGATTTATCCGCGGGTATTCGGAATACGAAGTGCGCACGGGCGTGAACGAAATGAAGATCGAACTCAAGTACCATGAGGGCGAGCCGGTCATTCGTGAAATCAGCCGGGTTTCAACCCCGGGCCAGCGGGTCTACTACAAGATTAAGGATCTGCCCCGTGTCTACAACGGGCTGGGCATTTCGATCCTGTCGACCCCGCGCGGCGTGATTTCCGACGCCGAGGCCAGAGAGGCCCACGTGGGCGGCGAAGTCCTTTGCAAAGTATTCTAGGTTGAAGGTGTAGAATCCGCCATGTCACGCGTTGGCAAACATCCGGTAGAAATCCCCAGTGGGGTGACCCTCAGCATTGCGGGCACCTTGGTCAAGGCCAAGGGCAAGCTGGGAGAGTTGGAAGCAAAACTCACCGACGACGTCGAGCTGACCCAGGAGGGACAGACGGTGACCGTGCGTCCGCGCAACGAAACCAAGCGCGCTCGAATGATGTGGGGGACCGCCCGCACCGTCATTAGTAATCTGGTCAATGGCGTCGACACCGGGTTCAGCAAAAAGCTGGAGATCAATGGCGTTGGATACCGGGCGCAGGTGCAAGGCAAGGATCTTGTGCTGCAGTTGGGCTATAGCCACGAAATTCGGTTTCCCATTCCCGATGCAATCAAGATCGACAGCCCGGACCCGACGCACATCACCATTCACGGTCCCAGCAAACAGAAGGTGGGACAGGTCGCAGCGGAGATCCGTGCATTCCGGCCTCCCGAGCCCTATAAGGGCAAGGGCGTCAAATACGAAGACGAGATAATTCTGCGCAAAGAAGGCAAGAAGAAGTAGGTCATGGCCAACGCAAAACTATTGTACGATCGCCGCAGAAGGCGCACGCGCTACCGGCTTCGCAAGCTTTCCGGCGGGCGGCCGCGTTTGTCGGTGTTCCGGTCCAACAAACACATCTATGCTCAGGTAATCGACGACGGCAAGGGTGTCACCCTCGCGGCTGCGTCCAGCGTGGATACCGAATTGAAGGGCAGCGTCGACAACGGCGGCGTGAGCGAGGCCGCGGAAAAGGTCGGGGCGCTGGTGGCGAAGCGGGCAATGGCGGCTGGTGTCTCCACGGTCATCTTCGACCGGGGCGGCTACCGCTATCATGGCCGCGTCAAGGCCTTGGCCGACGCCGCGCGCGAAGCCGGCCTTACGTTTTAGGGAGTTTTATCAATGGCACGAAAACCATCAGGCAGGCGCGGTGATCGTGCGGGCCAACAGGGCGAAGACTCGGATATTACCGACAAGCTCGTTCACATCAACCGGGTAGCCAAAGTGGTCAAGGGTGGCCGCAGGTTCTCGTT
This sequence comes from uncultured Rhodospirillales bacterium, assembly GCA_937127205.1. Lineage (GTDB taxonomy): Bacteria > Pseudomonadota > Alphaproteobacteria > Rhodospirillales > Defluviicoccaceae > CAKZLS01. The sequence goes on along the minus strand of CAKZLS010000108.1, from coordinate 6,064 downwards.
CGCGGCGCTGGTAGTCGTGGGTGACGGCAAGGGTCGGGTCGGCTTCGGCTCCGGTAAGGCGCGGGAAGTGCCCGAGGCGATCCGCAAGGCGACGGATCATGCCAAGCACAATATGGTTCGGGTTCCGCTTCGCGATGGCCGCACGTTCCACCACGACATGCAGGGCCGTTACGGCGCCGGACGGGTTGTGGTTCGCGCCGCGCCTGCGGGAACGGGCGTGATCGCCGGCGGCCCCATGCGGGCCGTGTTCGAGACCATGGGCGTTCAGGACGTGGTAGCCAAGTCGCTCGGCACCCAGAATCCCTACAACATGGTCAAGGCGACCTTCGCCGCGCTCAACAACTGTCATTCGCCGAAATCGGTGGCGAATCGTCGTGGCAAGAAGGTCGGAGAGATCATTTCGCGTCGCGGTGGTGGCGGCGGCGCGGCTGAGCGGCCCCGGACATAGCCAGGACATAGAACGATGGCCAAGACGAAAACCGAAAAAAAAACCCTGACCGTGGTCCAAACCTCCAGCCCCATTGGCCGGCAAAAGGATCAGCGGGCGACTTTGATCGGGTTGGGACTGAACAAGATGAACCGTTCCCGGCAGCTGGAAGATACGCCGTCGGTGCGGGGAATGATCGCCAAGGTCAGCCACTTGGTCCGGGTTGAGGAAGTTTCTTGAGGCCCATGGCCCGGGAGCACGGTATGTTTGGACCCCAGTGGACGGCTCAAGCGGTGGTGCTCTTAAAGATTGATTTTTAGAGCGAGGAAATCCGAACCCGTAATTTTGCGCGGTCGGACATTGCTCTAGGCAACGGAAGTTCGTACGATGAGATTGAATGAAATTCGCGACAATCCAGGCGCGACAAAAGACCGCAAACGGGTTGGTCGGGGTATGGGCTCGGGCACCGGCAAAACGTCGGCGCGCGGCCAGAAAGGTCAAAAATCGCGAAGCGGCGGTTCCGTGCCCGTGGGTTTCGAAGGCGGACAGATGCCGCTTTATCGTCGCCTGCCGAAGCGGGGTTTCAAGAATCCATCGCGCAAAGAGTTTGCGGAAATCGGTCTTGGCGCGCTGCAGAAGGCGGTGGATGCCGGCAAGCTGGACGCCAAGGGCGACATCGACGAGGCGGCGCTGGGCGCGGCGGGGTTGTATAAACGGCGCCGGGACGGCGTTCGGCTGCTGGGCAACGGTGAAGTGTCGGCAAAGCTGAAATTGACGGTGACAGGGGCCACCAAGACAGCCATAGCCGCCATTGAGAAGGCCGGCGGTAGCGTGACCGTAACGGATGCCAAAGATGCGCCGGCGGCCGAGACGAAGCCCGCCAAGGACGCGCCGGCGGCCAAATCCAAGCCCGCCAAGAGTGCGGACAGCGAAAAGCCCGCCAAGGGCGAGCCAAAAGAAAAGAAAGCGAAGAGCGCGAAGAAAGGTACTGAGGACGGCGACAGCGAAGAGCCGTCGACGTAAGCCGGGGAACGAATTATGGCCTCTGCGGCCGAACAACTTGCCGCCAACATGAACTTTGGGGCCTTTGGCAAGGCCACCGAGCTCAAGAAGCGTATCTGGTTCACACTGGGTGCACTTATTGTCTATCGTCTGGGCACGTATATCCCGTTGCCGGGTATCGACCCGGGTGTCATCGCGGATGTGTTCGACCAGCAGGCCGGCGGCATTCTCGGCATGTTCAACATGTTTGCCGGTGGCGCGCTTGGGCGCATGACCATCTTCGCTCTCAACATCATGCCGTACATTTCGGCCTCCATCATCATGCAATTGATGACCGCGGTCGTGCCGAGCCTCGAGACCCTGAAAAAGGAAGGTGAGAGCGGCCGAAAGAAGATCAATCAGTATACCCGTTACCTGACGGTGGTGATTACGGCGGCGCAGGGTTATGGCCTTGCCATCGGCCTCGAGGGTATGAGCGGCGCCGGCGGATCGGCGGTCATCGATCCGGGGTGGTTCTTCCGGTTCACCACGGTGATTACCCTGGTTGGCGGCACCATCTTCCTGATGTGGCTCGGCGAGCAGATTACCGCGCGCGGCGTCGGCAACGGTATTTCGCTGATCATCTTTGCCGGTATTGTCGCGGAATTGCCGGGAGCCTTGGCGGGAACCCTGGAACTGGGCCGGACCGGAGCGATCTCCGCCGCTCTGATCGTCGCTCTCCTGATCGGCGCCGTGGCCGTCATCTTCTTCGTGGTTTTCGTGGAGCGGGCCCAGCGCCGGATCATCATTCAGTATCCGAAGCGCCAGCAGGGCAACAAGATGACCGCCGGGGAAAGCTCGCACCTGCCGCTGAAACTGAATACCGCCGGTGTCATTCCGCCGATTTTTGCCAGTTCCATGCTGCTGATGCCGATCACGGTGCTGCAGTTGTCGGCAGGGCAGGGGCCCGAATGGCTGAATACTGTCTCGGCCTACCTCGGACGGGGACAGCCGCTCTATCTGTTGATTTATATCAGCATGATCGTGTTCTTTGCGTTCTTCTATACGGCCGTGGTGTTCAATCCCTCGGACACCGCCGATAATCTGAAGAAGTATGGCGGGTTCATCCCCGGTATCCGCCCGGGCAAGAACACGGCGGAATACATCGATAAGGTTTTGACCCGGCTGACGGTGGTAGGGGCGGCGTATCTGGCGATCGTCTGCATACTGCCGGAAATTCTCATCTCCCGCTTCGCGGTGCCGTTCTACTTTGGTGGGACTAGCCTGTTGATCGTGGTCACGGTTACAATGGACACGGTCGCCCAGGTGCAGTCTCATCTGCTGGCGCACCAATATGAAGGACTGATCAAAAAGTCCAAGCTCAGGGGGAGACGAAGATGAACTTGATTCTACTTGGACCTCCAGGCGCGGGGAAGGGTACCCAGGCAACGCGGCTCGAGCACGCCTATGAGATCGCTCAACTTTCCACTGGCGAAATGCTGCGCGCCGAGGTTAGCGCGGGCAGCGAGATTGGGAAGAAAGCGGACGGCCTGATGAAGGCGGGCCAGCTGGTTCCCGATGAAATGATCATCGGCATCATCGGCGGGCGGCTTGATCGGGACGACTGTCGGAACGGGTTTATTCTCGATGGCTTCCCGCGCACGGTGCCGCAGGCCGCGGCTCTTGACGTAATGCTGGACGAGAAGCACTTGCGGATGGATCACGTCATGTCCATCGAGGTCGACGACGAAGCGATGGTTAAACGTATCACCGGTCGGTTTTCGTGCGCCAAGTGCGGCGCCGGCTATCACGAAGAATTCCAGAAACCGAAAGTGGACGGCGTTTGCGACGCGTGCGGCTCGACCGAGTTTTCCCGGCGAGCCGATGACAATGCCGAGACCGTGCGCGAGCGCCTCAAGGCGTATCATGCGCAGACCGCTCCAATCATCGATTATTACGATAGCCGCGGTCTATTGCGGCGCGTTGATGGCATGGAACCCATTGATAACGTTACGAGTCAACTGAAAGCGGCTATTGATTGAAACCAGTGTGTTGACTAGCGAATGCGGAAGCTTATAATCCGCCGGCTGTGGTCCCACTGGATTTCTTTCAGGTCTCATAACATATATGCAAGGAGGGGCGCTTGTGGCGCGCGTTGCTGGCGTAAACATACCGACACAGAAGCAGGTTGAGATCGCACTGACCTATATTCATGGAATCGGACGCAAGACGGCGAGAGATATCTGCACGAAGGGCGGGATTCCGTTCAATCGGCGGGTTAACGAACTCTCGGACCAAGATGTCATGCGAATCCGCGAACTGATCGACTCCGAGCTTCAGGTGGAGGGTGATCTTCGCCGCGAGGTGGCGATGAACATCAAGCGTCTGATGGATCTCGGGTGCTACAGGGGCTTACGGCACCGTCGCGGCTTGCCCGTGCGCGGACAGAGAAGCCACACCAACGCCCGTACCCGTAAAGGGCCGGCGAAGCCCATCGCGGGTAAGAAAAAGGCAACCAAATAGACAATTAAGGTAAGTCCATGGCCAAAGCTGGGACCCAGCGCGTTCGGAAACGCGAGCGCAGAAATATTGCTTCGGGGGTTGCGCATATCAGTGCGACCTTCAACAACACGATGATCACCATCGCCGACGCCCAAGGCAACGCTATTGCCTGGTCGTCGGCCGGTGGCCAGGGCTTCAAGGGCTCCCGTAAATCGACACCTTATGCCGCGCAGGTTGCGGCCGAGGATGCCGGGCGGAAGGCTCAAGAGCACGGCATGAAAACCTTGGAGGTGGAGGTTAAGGGACCGGGCGCCGGCCGCGAATCGGCTCTGCGCGCGTTACAGTCCATTGGTTTCACCATAACGGCAATCCGGGACGTAACCCCAATCCCCCACAACGGATGCCGTCCGCGGAAACGCCGCCGGGTCTAAGCCGCCCCGGAGTTTTGGCGGCGTGCCGCAGTTGTTCGGTCCTGCAAGGGACCAAGATGTGAAATGTCGGCTCTGAATGTCAGAGCCGCTTAAGTTTGTCCGAAGGTGAGGTCGCACCCGTGATCCAAAAGAATTGGCAGGCGTTAATCAAACCCGCGAAACTCGATGTTGTTTCGGGGACCGATCCGAAGCGTCTGGCGACCATTGTCGCCGAACCGCTTGAGCGTGGCTACGGATTGACCCTGGGCAATGCTCTGAGGCGCGTCTTGTTGTCCTCGCTCCAGGGAGCCGCCGTTACCGCGATCCAGATCGACAGCGTGTTGCACGAATTTTCCAGCATTCCCGGCGTGCACGAGGATGTTACGGATATCGTGCTCAACATCAAGTCGCTGGCGTTGCGTATGCACGGCGAGGGTCCGAAGCGTATTGGCCTGGTGGCCGACGGTCCCTGCGAGGTGACCGCGGCGATGATCGAAACCGGTCACGACATCGAGGTTCTGAACCCCGAGCTGGTGATCTGTACCATGGACGACGGCGCGCGCCTGTCCATGGAGATGACCGTGGAAGCGGGCAAGGGATACGTCCCCGTGGCCGCGGAACGGTCCGATGATGCGCCGATCGGCTCCATCCCGGTGGACGCGGTGTATTCACCGGTGCGCAAGGTCGCGTACAAGGTCGAGAACACCCGTGTCGGTCAGGTGACCGACCACGATAAGCTGTCCCTCGAGGTCAACACCAACGGCGCGGTCACGCCGGAAGACGCGGTCGCTCTGGCGGCGCGCATCATCCAGGACCAGTTGCAGCTGTTCATCAACTTCGAGGAGCCGCGCTCGGCCGTCGAGGAAGAGAAAAAAGACGAGTTGCCGTTCAACAAGAACCTGTTGCGCAAGGTGGACGAGTTGGAATTGTCGGTTCGCTCGGCCAATTGCCTCAAGAACGACAACATCATCTACATTGGTGACTTGGTGCAGAAGACCGAGGCCGACATGCTCCGGACCCCGAACTTCGGCCGGAAATCCTTGAACGAGATCAAGGAAGTGCTGACGCAGATGGGATTGCAGCTCGGCATGGAAATTTCCACCTGGCCGCCCGAAAACATCGAAGAGCTGGCCAAGCGGCTGGAAGAACCCTACTAAGGCATCCCGCCGGCCGATAGGCCGGGCTAAGCCCGCCGGCCATGGGCCGGGATAACAAGGAGAAGACCCCATGCGCCATCGTATGAGCGGCCGCAAGCTGAACCGAACCAGCAGTCACCGGAAGGCCATGTTCGCCAACATGACGGTGTCGCTGCTCACGCACGAGCAGATCGTAACGACCGTGCCCAAGGCCAAGGAATTGCGCCGGGTCGCCGATCGGATCATCACGCTGGGCAAGCGCGGTAGTTTGCATGCGCGCCGCCAGGCCGCCTCCTTTCTTCGCGACGACGAAGCGGTGCGCAAGCTGTTCGGACCGCTCGCCGAGCGCTACCAGGAGCGACCGGGCGGCTACACCCGCGTGCTCAGGGCGGGCTTCCGCTATGGCGACAATGCCCCAATGGCGGTTATCGAGCTGGTGGATCGCGATGAGGACGCTAAGGGAGCCGCCGACCTCGCCCGCGTTGCCGAGGAGCGCGAGTCGGCCGAAACGGAAGCGGCGGCCTGACGATCCGGACCGGTTCGAAGGCTCGAGCGGAGTCCACGAACACCGGATGACTCCGATTGCGGCGTGTGCATCGTTCAGGGCA
>CAKZLS010000107.1 GCA_937127205.1 uncultured Rhodospirillales bacterium | reverse complement strand
GGATACGATCCCGGCGATCACTAGAATTGATTCCCCCAGCTAGTAGATTTCGATTTAAGGCGTTTCAACCGGATCGCGTCATCTCCTAAAAACACCTTCAGAAATTCAAAATATTACTTGGGTGTAACCCGAATGGGTTATATTTTGAGTTGTTCATATGCGAGGACCTTCTAGGTTTAAGCATTGTTGCCGATGATCGCGAGGGGCGATCAAGGTCAAGGGGCAAAAGAGAGGATAGCGATGGGCGAGGAAGAATCCCTCACTCCAGACGAATGGTTTGCCATTTTGCGCCAAAAAGCGGAAAGCGCGCTTGGCACTTCTGAAGAACATACTTCGTCCGAGGTCGAGGTGGATGTCGAACGGCTACTCCACGACGTGCGTGTCGGCCAGATGGAACTGGAGATGCAGAACGAGGAGCTGCGTCGGGCCTACACCGAACTCCAGAGCACCATGGACAAGTACACGGATCTCTACGATTTCGCGCCCGTCGCATACTTTACAAGCGATCCTCAGGGAATGATCCAGGAGGCCAATCTCGCGGGCGCCGCGCTTTTCGGCCTTGGCAAGGGACGCCTCGTCGACAGGTTTCTGGTGCATTTCGTGGCACCTGAGGACCGCGACGTTTACCGCCATCATCGTCGACGTGTGGTGGGTTCGATGAGCCGTCACAATTGCGATCTGCGGATGATTCGCAGCGACAAGACGCCCTTTCACGCGCGGCTCGAGTGCGTCGCCTTGCGATCGGGATGCGGCGATCTGACGGGCATCCGGACGGTCATCAGCGACATTACCGACCGGCGCCAAGCTGAGGAAGCACTGTTTCGCGAAAAGGAGCGCGCGCAAATTACGCTCCAGTCCATTGGCGACGGCGTAATCACGACAACGGCCGAAGCGGTCGTGGAATTCATGAATTCGACGGCCGAGGCATTGACCGGCTGGTCAAACAAGGATGCTGTCGGAAAACCGCTCCATCAGGTGTTTCGCGTAGTCGACGAACGGACCCGGAGACCGATTGATGATCCGATTAAAAGATGCCTGCGGTCCGGCCGCATTGCCGGACTGGCGAACCATTCACTCCTGGTAAGCCGTACCGGCCAGGAATTTGCCGTCCAGGACTCGGCCGCTCCCATCCGTGACCGCCAAGCAAAGATCGTTGGCGCGGTTTTGGTGTTCCAGGATGTGACGGAAACGCGACGGATCGCCCGCGAAATCGCGCACCAAGCCAACCACGACCCGTTGACGGGATTGGTCAATCGGCGGGAGTTCGAGCGCCGGGTGGAGAACAGTTTGGTCAGTGCCCGCGTGCATGGTGCACAGCATGCGCTGTGCTTCATCGATTTGGACCGCTTCAAGATTGTGAATGACAGCGCGGGCCATGCAGCCGGCGACGAGGTCCTCCGCCAAGTCGCGGCGCTGCTGATGCGACAGGTCAGGGGCCGCGACACATTGGCCCGCCTGGGCGGCGACGAATTCTGCCTGTTGATTGAAAACTGCCCGCTGGACAAGGCTTTGGCCATATCGGAGGGATTGGTGGCAGCCATTCGCCAGTGCCGCTTCGTCTGGGAGGGCCGGGCCTTCGAGATCGGCGCAAGCATCGGGCTTGTTCCGGTGGACAAGGATTCCGACAGTACCCGCCACCTCCTGACCGACGCCGATGTCGCCTGTTACACCGCGAAGGACCTCGGGCGCAACCGAGTGCAGATCCACCCCAACTTTGCCTCGTCCTTCTCCGATTCTCATGGTCCGATCATTGGCCTCGCGGAACTGCAGAACGCGCTCGACAGAGACCGGTTCCGGCTGTATTCGCAACCCATTCACCCGCTATGCAACGGCAAACAGGGACTGGGTCAGCACGAAGTCCTGTTGCGCCTTTTGAATGGAAAAGAAGAACTTGTCTGGCCGGATGCGTTCATTCCGACCGCCGAGCGTTATGGGGTGATGCCTTCCATTGACCGCTGGGTCATCCGCGACGCTCTAGCCCGGACGCACACGAAAATGCTTGAACCGGATCAGCCGGGCATTGCGATCAACCTGTCAGGGAGCTCGCTCGGTGACGGCAAACTGTTGGAGTTCATCAACGACGAGATCGACGCGACCGGCTTTCCGCCGGAGCGTTTGTGCTTCGAGGTCACCGAGACGGCGGCGATCCGCAATTTGACCCAGGCCAGCCGTTTTATCGTGCAACTGCGCCAGCGTGGATGCCGATTTTCCCTAGACGACTTTGGCCGCGGTCTGTCGTCACTTACCTATTTGAAGCATTTGCCGGTCGACTATCTGAAAATCGACGGCAGCTTCATTCGCGACATCCACGAGAGTCCGTCGGACCGCGCCGTGGTGTCGGCTGTCAATCAGCTCGCCCACGCAATGGATATCGAGACCATCGCTGAAGGGGTCGAAAACCCTTGCGTCATCCAAGAGCTGAAATCCCTAGGCGTCGACTATATTCAGGGCTTCGCCATCGGCGAACCAATGCCGCTGGTGGCCTAATACCAACATCCCCGAGCTTGAATCTACGGTTTGTTTTTCTTGTGCTCGTGATCGGAGCCTTTCATCGAACGCTCTGTCTCGGCAGCTTGAGGGTCTTGGTCCATTCTCTGAAAAACCAGCGTCACTTCGCCGATATCGAAGCCCCATTTGGAGACCCGGGACCGGTTCATGAGCACGCCACCCGGTTGGAGAAACATCCAATCGTCAAAGTGCACCCGCCATGCATCGCCGTCGACCTTGAGATCGAGATCGTAGCGCCAGTGTACGGCATTTCCGTACGCCAATCCCTTTGCGACGCCGACGATATCCGATGCCCGGCCCTCATAGCTATGCTCGCTGGTCCTGACGATGCGCCAGACGCGCCGTTCCTTCTCGCCATCGGCATAAGTGAAATGTTCATCGAGGACCAGTTCCTCGCCATCCCACGTTCCTTCGATGTCGACGACGAATTGCCGGCGCAGGGTGCCGGACCGGTCCTCGAACAACCCCCACGCCCGGGTTTGCCCAACGAAATACTCTTCGAGAACGAGGCGTGGTTGGCCATCGGCGAAATCCCGCACATCCATGGAACTGCAGCCGGTCACCACGACCAGGGCCAGCATCGCCATCAAAAAGGCGCGGGCGCGTTTCACGCCTGCGTTCCCGCTTCGGGCAATCGAAACCGACGATTCATGGCCTTCTGAATGACCGCTTGGCGTTTGGCGGTGAGGGGATGGTTCCAGGTTACGGCGATCGCGACGACTTTGAGCACCGTCGGCACGCCGGCATAGAGGATCGCCAGCGCCAGAATGGCGGCCGGAGTGTTATCGGCGCCGGCCTCGAACCCCAACAGGTCGAGAACGGGGAACGCCAATCCCACGGCGCACGCCAGCGCCAGCTTGGTCGCCATGCTCCACAGTGCGAAGAAAACGCCGGCCCGCCGCTTTCCGGTTCGCAGACTGTCGAGATCCACCACATCGGCCTGCATCGCCGGCGGGAGCGCCAGATCGGCGCCCAGGGCCATGCCGGTAAGCACACAAATAACGAAGAACGCCACCAGGTCCCCCTCCCCCAACAGCGGAACCCAAACAAATGCCAGACAAGCGAGGATCATGGCCGAGCACCAAGCCCGGTGCTTACCGATGCGCGAGCTGAGGCGCAGCCATAACGGGATCGCGGCAATACCCGAGATGAAATAGGCGAGGATGAGCGCGCCCTGTGCCGTCTCGCCGGCGCCCAAACCATGCTGCAGGTAGAGCAAAAACAGCACCGCCGGCAAACCGTTGGCCAATCCATTGATGAACCAAGCCGACAATAATCGGACGAAGGGTTTATTGCGGAGAATCTCCCGTGACGCAGTCATCATGTTGACCGAGGCGAGCGGTCTCGCCGGGCCGCGGTTGACTTCGCGGACCCGCCACAGCAGGAATCCAATAGAAGGCACACCGATGGCAATGGCGAGCCACGCCACCGTAGCCAACCCCTGCTGCTGATCGTATCCAATGGCCGTGACCACGGCCGGCATGGAGCTGGCGCCGATGATACCGACGATCATCGCAGCTTCCCGTGCGCCGGTAATGCGTGATCGTTCGTCGTAGTCGTCGGATAGCTCAGCGCCCCACGCTGTATAGGGCACCGCCACCAGCGTCCAACCCAGATAGAGGACGACCGACCAAACGAGCAAATGAGCGGTCGTCACTTCAGGGGGCGGCTGAAATAGCTGAACGAGGGCAAGCGCCGCCAACACCCCGCCCAACAGAATCCACGGCTTGCGCCGGCCCCACCTGGTGGGAAACCGGTCGCTGATGATCCCCACCAGCGGATCGGTGAACACATCGAGCATCCGCGCCACCAGCAGAACGGCCCCAGTGGTGGCCAACCCCAGTCCCAGCGTCTCGGCATAAAACGTCGGAAGGTAAACATACGCCGGGATGGTCGGCATCGCCAACGCGAGCGCGGGCAAGGCGTAGGCTATCAGGGTTTTTCGGTCGATCGGTGACATTGCAATGCCGCTGGACTGAACTGAACTGAACTGCTAGCGATCGGCCACTAAGCCCGGACGATCCGGTATTGGCCCACATCAATGGATGCAGTGCGGAAGCCCGCCTCGCAATAGGCCAGGTAAAACTCCCACATTCGCTTGAACCGGTCATCGAAGCCGAGATCGCCCACTTGCGGCCAGGAATGCTGAAACCGCCGCTGCCAAATGCCCAGGGTTTCGGCGTAGGATTCCCCGAATAGAATCTCATCCGTAAGCTTTAGTCCCGCCTCTTCAATATGCCGGGACAAAATGGTCGGCGACGGCAGCATGCCGCCCGGAAAGATATGGCGCTGAATAAAGTCGGTGCCGTGCCGATATTGCTCAAACCGGCTATCTTCGATGGTGATCACTTGCACGCCGGCGACACCGGAGGGCGTCATGCGGTCCCTCAAGACGTCGAAGTAGGTCGACCAATACTCTTCGCCGACGGCTTCCAGCATCTCGATGGAAGCAATGCGATCATAGGTTTCCTTCACGTCCCGATAGTCCTGCAGGCGCACGTCCACCCGATCAGCAAGTCCGGCTTCGTGAAGCCGCTTGCGGGCATAGTCCTGTTGCTCGCGCGACAAAGTAATGGCAGTGACCCGGCACCCGTAGTCCCGCGCCGCCATGGCCGCAAAGCCACCCCAGCCACACCCGATTTCGAGAACTTCATGCCCGGGCTGCAGGTCGAGCAACTCGGCGAGCTGCCGGCACTTCGCGTTCTGAGCGTCCTCCAGGGATTGCTCCGGTGCGTTGAACAAAGCGGAGGAATAGGTCATGCCCGGGTCGAGCCACAATTCGTAGAAGTCGTTGCCGAGATCATAGTGAAACGCGATATTGCGCTGGCTGCCCCGCTGGGTGTTGGCGCGCAACCGATGACGAAGGCGTTCAAGCCACATCACCGCGCCGACGCCCTGCACCTGCGAGCCGAGGATTGGCTCATTGACCAGCGCGAGTTTAAGCAGAGAGTACAGGTCGGGGGTGTCCCAATCTCCGTTGATGTAAGCCTCGCCGAAACCTGTGGTGCCGCCGAGCAGGACCTTGCGCACGGCATCCGGACGCCGAATATTGAGCACCGCTCGCACGTCGAGGTGGCGGTTGCCGGTGAACACGCGGTTGGTGCCGTCGGGAAGGACCAGGGACAGTTGACCAAACTCGATGCGCTGGGCCAATGCAAGCAGCGCCCCCGTCCACGGGTTGACACCCGCGAGCACGCCGAGGACAGACCAGTCGAACCGTGTTCTTGATTTCGTATCGGACATCACTTGGGAACCTTTTGTTATCTACGCCTCGGGAGTGGTCACCACGGTTACCGGTTGCACCGGCGGCGGGGGCCGATCCACCAGCCGTAAGCCCTTGCGCCAAAGGCGTAATGCCTCCCAGTGTATCCCCCCGATGACCTTAACGGTCATCAAGGGATAACGCAAAAACGCGGTGACGAGCGCACCATTGGTCAGCGGCACGCGGCGCGCATTGTGCGCGGCATGAAGAAGAAGCCCGTGTTGGTCACACTGATTGATGGCGATGGCCAAGGTCTCCGTGGGCGGTTTGACGTTGAAGCGATAGAACCCTTCCACCGCGTTGAACGGCGATACGTAGAAGCGTTTGTCGCATTGCTGCTGAAAAACGTCAGAACGGCCGTCCGCAACCGGGATCAAGTAACCGTGTCTTTGCCCGAAGGTGTTGCTCACCTCATACAGAACTGCGGACAAGTCGCCCGACCGCCGGTAACAGAAGTAGACGCTAAGCGGATTAAACACATATCCAAAGATCCGCGGGAAACAAAGGATCCGAATAGCGCCACCGTCGAGGTTGATACCGGCCTCGTTGAGGTGATACTCGACCCACGGGCGCAGCGGCGACCCGTCACCGGGACCATAATCACGATCGTAAAAACTGAAAATGTTGAAACTGTTGTGGGAAAACAGGGTGAGCGACCGGTCGAGGCGCGGAAGCTCCTCAAGGTCGATCAGAGTAGAAAACACCCGATAGTCCAGCTTGTGCTTCACCGGCCGGACGCGTTTGTGCATCACGCGACCGCAGTAAAGCGAAGAGGACATTGCTCTCATTATGCCCTCTCTCCGTTTGCTGATGCCGGTAGATGAATGCGATCCGATTGGCCATCGACGGTCCACGGCCTTGGCGTGCCCCCGAGCGCTTCGGCGACGGCAAGACCGGACTGCAGCCCGTCCTCATGGAAACCGGCCCCGAAGTAACTGCCGCAAAACCACGTGTTGCGGGCGCCCTGCAGGTCCCACAAATGGCGTTGCGCTTTGATGGCACCCAAATCGAAGGACGGGTGCTCGTACTCGATCGTCCGCAGGATTTTCCCAGAATCGGGCTCCCGGTTGGGGTTTAGCGTCACCAAGATTGGTTCCTCGGACTCCAATTCCTGAAGCTTATTCATCCAATAGGTGACGCAAACCTGTGATGTGCCATCTTGGCCGGCGTGGCTCAGGTAGTTCCAACTGGACCAAACCTTGCGGCGCACGGGCATTAGATTGGGGTCTTGGTGGAGGACAGCCGTGTTTCGGGTGTAGGCGAATGCGCCCAGCAGCGCGGTCTCGTCAGGGCTCGGATCCGCAAGCATGGCCAGTGCTTGATTGGCGTGGGCGGCGATCACAACGTGGTCATAGGTGCCAATATCGCCGTTGGCGTCCTCGACGGTGACCGACCCGCCGGAACGCGTTATCGAACGCACGCCGGCGCCGGTACGAATATCGGCGGCGAATGGTTCGGTCAACCGGGTCATATACTCCCGGCTGCCGCCGGCCACCGTTCGCCACTGCGGCCGATTGCTGACCTGCATCAAACCGTGGTTCATGCAAAACCGCACAAACGCCGATGCCGGGTGGTCACGCATATCATTTGCCGCCGTCGACCAGATGGCGGCCGCCATGGGCAGAAGGTGATCGTCGATGAAGGCCGGCGAATATCCCCGTGCATCGAGGTAGTCGCCGAGCCTGATGTCGTCTCCGTCGGCAATTTGCATGACTTCCGGCCCTTCGCGATAAAACCGACGTATGCCAGCCAACATGCGCCAGAATCGCGGCCGGAACAGGTTCCGCTTTTGCGCGAACAATCCAGCGAGGTCCGATCCAGAATATTCGAGCGTGCCGTCATCAATGGATGCGGCGAACGACATTTCACTTGGCTTGGTGACAACATTGAGGTGGTCAAAAAGGGCCACGAGGTTGGGATAGTTGGCCCCGTTATAAACAATAAAGCCGGTATCCACCGGAATGGTCCGGCCGGCGTCGGAAACCTCCACTGTGTTGGTGTGCCCGCCGATACGGCCGTCCTGCTCGTAGACCGTGATGGTATGGTTTTTGTTCAACAGCCATGCCGCAGCTATTCCGGAAATTCCGGTCCCGACGATGGCGATGTTTAGCGGCTTGGCCGGCACGGTGGGGTCAAAAGGCATTTTAAATCGATCTATCGCGGCAGAACACGTTTGATTTCGTAATTTTACGGCAAATGAGAGCTGCCGGATCAGAACGTTGCCTTTCAGGACACACCAACTTGTGCCGCCTCGTCAACGATCAATGACGAGGGGCCAAACCAACTACCGCTGGTATCTCTTTACCTTGAGCAGGAAACGGTCGTCGGCCTGGTCTTTCAGGAACTGCGAGAACGCCTTTCTCAAGCCCGGTATCTTGATCAGCATGGCGATACCGCCCTTATGTGTCTTCTTGATAAGGCTGGAAGGATCGAAATACGCCTTTGCATTATCAACGGTCAGGACGAACGGTGGCCGCCCCTCGCGAGCCAGGAGGTAGCTCATGATCAAGGCGCCGGTGCGGTGGTTGCCCTCGATGTAAAGTTGCGGCGTGCTCAAAATGCGGACATATGTCCCAGCTACCCGTTCCCAAAGCGGATCTTCGCTGTGAAATTCCAGCCATTCCATCAGATCCCGAATGCCGCCTCGGCGGTCATCGTAGAAACGACGCTCGTTGGCCCGAAAGTGCTCGGGGGAGCAGCAGGTATCAGTCCTGTCCCCTCGGCAGAGCACGAGGTCGTTGAGTTCCAGAATATGTCTGGAATTGCCGAGAGCAAAGAGATCGGTGCCGTTTCCGATGATCTGATCCACCCGCTGATAACCGGCCATCATGTTCCCAACCACTTCGTCGGTCAGCGGGTCGCGGTAATCATCCAAATTCTCGTTGATACGTTGGAAATTATTTTGGACGTCACGCAGGCAAGCCTCGATCGCGGGTAGATTCAACCGAAATTGGACCATAGGATTTCCGCTGAGCGTATTGCCGCCTCGAACGCGTTGGGTCAAAACACAGGCACCGTGATTTGCCACGGCTGTTCGGCCGGGCCAGTATTACACTGCATCGCCGCGGAAACAAATTTACTGGATGCTCTCCACCGCCTGCGCTCCCAGGGAGACCACCTCCCGTGGGAGCGGAATGAACCCGAGATCGTCGCTGTAGGACTGGCCCTCGCTCAACCCCCAGGTGACGAAGTCTTTGACTGCCGCCCGTTTGGTATCGCTATCATAATCGCCATACAGCAGGAGCCAGCTATAGGTGACGATGGGATACGATTGCGCGCCCTTCGGGTCTGGAATGAACAATCGGAGATCTTCCGGCATCTCGTCGACCGTATCCGCAAGGGCGGTCTGGCCCGTCGCCGGATCGGCCTTGATGAAGTTGCCGGCCTTGTTCTCCAGCGTCGCCATGGGGATATCCAGGCGCTTGGCGAATTCGTAGCCCATGTATCCGATGGCGCCCTCGCTGATCTTGACCCGCTGCGCCACGCCGTCGTTGCCATTTGCCAGCATGGCGCCCCCCGGCCAGCTCACCAGCTTGCCCACACCTGGCCCCTCCGAGCCGAAGGTCTCGCTGATTTCCGCTAAATGACTGGTAAAGGCGAAGGTGGTGCCGCTGCTGTCCCGCCGGGCAACCAAAGCGATGTTTAGGTTCGGAAGCGTTAACTCGACGTTGGCGGCCTGGATGCTCGGGTCGTTCCATTTATCGATTTTGCCCGCGAAGATATCGGCATAGACGTCTCTCGGCAGATACAGTTCGCCATCAACGCCGGGCAGATTGTAGGCCAGAACCACCATGCCCGCGGTGGCGGGCACAAGGTGGACGCCGCTATCCACGCGGGCCATTTGCTCATCGGTCATGGCCGCGTCACTGCCGCCGAAGTCAACTGAACCTGTAATAAATCTGTCGATGCCCGCGCCGCTTCCGACACCGGAGTACGTCACCCAGGTTTCGGGATGATTGGCCTGGTACGTCTCGACCCATTTTCTGTACAAAGGCTCTGGAAACGTTGCGCCGGCACCGCGCACCCACAATCTGTCGGCGGGTGCGGGCTCGACGCGCACCTCTTCCTTCGGCGGCGCCTGCTCCTCCCCGCACGCGGCCAGCATGGCCACGACGAGAACTGGCAAGGCGATTGCGCGCAAAGGGTCTTTGATGGTCATGGTGCTGGTTCCCGCTCTCGGTTTAGCTGAATTGGCCTGAGATGTAATCGCGGGTCAGTTCGGCCCGAGGATCCTCGAAAACCTGTTTCGTATCGCCCATTTCCACGAGATACCCGGTCCGGCCCCCTGCGCTAATGTCCACCGAGAAGAACGCCGTTGTGTCGGCGACCCGGGTCGCCTGCTGCATATTGTGCGTCACCAGGGCGATGGTGTAGTTTTCCTTCAGCTCGTGCATCAATTCTTCCACCTGGCGCGTGGCGATGGGATCGAGCGCGGAACAGGGCTCGTCCATCAACAAGACAGTTGGTTCGGTGGCGATGGCTCGGGCAATGCAAAGCCGTTGCTGCTGGCCGCCCGACAACGAAAGTCCGCTCTGCTTGAGCTTATCCTTCACCTCTTTCCAGATGGCGGCGCGCTCCAGGGCTTTTTGCACGCGCTCTTCGGTATCGCCCTTGAAGCGGTTGAGGCGCAGGCCGAAAGCCACATTGTCAAAAATACTCATGGAAAAGGGGTTCGGCTGCTGAAACACCATGCCGATGTAACGGCGCACGATCACCGGGTCGATCTGCTTGGCGTAGATGTCCTGCCCCATGAAATGGACGTGACCCTCGAAGCGGAACACCGGAATCATGTCGTTCATCCGGTTGAGGCATCGCAAAACCGTGCTCTTTCCGCAACCGGACGGGCCGATAAAACCGGTGACTTTGTTCTTCTCGATGGGCAGTGTGCTGTCCCGAACGGCCAGGAAGTCACCGTAGAAAACCTTTTCGAGGTTGCAGTCGATTGCCCGTTCCGACAAGGGGACGTCGGGGCAAATCGCCGCCGTTTCCGTCGCTGTCGCTTCTGCCGCCATTGCGTTCATGTTCGCATTTCCCGCTATTCTCTAAACTCTGCGTTTGCTTACCAAACGGCTGAGGATGTTGAAGACCAAAACGATGAGGACCAGGACCAGGGATGCTGCCCAGGCCAATTCGATCTGGTTCTCGAAGGGCATACCCGAAAAGTTGTAGATCAGGATCGACAACGAGGCCGTGGGCTCGGTCAAGCTGCTCATGTAGTAGTTGCTGAACAGCGCCGTGAACAATAGCGGCGCCGACTCGCCCGCCGCCCCGGCCACAGCCAGCATCACACCGGGCAGGATGCCAGGCAGCCCGGTCGGCAGCACCACCTTCCAGATCACCTGGGAGCGCGTGCATCCCATGCCGTAGGCTGCGTCTTTCATCCGCTGCGGCACCATCTTCATGGATTCCTCGGCGGTCAGGACCACGGTGGGCAGCATCAGCACCGACAGCGCAACCCCTCCGGCGATGGCCGAATACGTACCCATCAGCAAAACCACCGCGCCGTAGGCGAACACACCGGCCAAAATCGACGGGAACCCGGTCAGCACCTTGGCCAGGAACCGCGAGATGGTGGCGAGCTTGCTGTTGGGATCCAGTTCTCCGAGATAGACGGCCGCGAGGATGCCGATGGGGATGCTGATCATCGCGGCAATCCCCACCATGACCAGCGTTCCGACGATGGCGTTGCCGAAGCCGCCGCCCATTTCGAACCCTGCAGGCGGCAATTCCGTGAAAATATCGAAGCCGAACCGCGAGCCACCCTCCACGAACAGCATGTAGAGCACCGAGAACAGCGGCACGGCGGCGATTACCGCCACCACCCAGGCGCCGCCGGTGAGGATCCCGCTGCGCAGCGCCCGCCCCTGCATAAGATCGCGGTTCAGGTTTGGGGGCTTGTTCTCACCGGTGAAGCCAATGGGATTTTTCTGATCGGCCATGGCCTATGCCTTCTGCTTTCTAGTCGCCACCGAGATGATGCCGATGCCGCCGATGTTGA
>CAKZLS010000106.1 GCA_937127205.1 uncultured Rhodospirillales bacterium | reverse complement strand
TTCCGGCTGCAGGTCGGCGACGTGTTCCTTCATCCACTCCAAGGCCGTCTCGTTGGACTCCATGGCCATCTGTTCGGTGGAGAACATGCTGATGGTGGCCATGGTTCCGTCGCCGCCGTCGACCGCATAATAGGCGATGAAACCGGGGGATTTTTGCAAAAGCGGCACGAAGCTGACGGCGATCTTGCTGCAGACCTCACTGACCGACACCACGTTGTTGTACCGTCGTACACTGATGTACATGGGCGCTCACTCCCCGGTTAGCCGTTGCTATACTTGAAGAAGCCGCGGCCGGTCTTACGGCCCAGGTATCCGGCGTCCACCATTTGCTTCAGCAGCGGGCTCGGCCGGTACTTGGGATCGTCGAAGCCCTGGTACAGGGTTTCCATAATGTCGAGCACGATGTCGAGGCCGATGAGGTCGGCGAGCGATAGCGGTCCCATGGGGTGATTGGCGCCAAGCCGCATCACCGCGTCGATTTCCTCCGGCGCGGTCAGGCCCTCGTACAGGCAATTGATGGCTTCGTTGATCATCGGGACGAGCACGCGGTTGACCACGAACCCGTAGCTGTCCTTGATCTGATGCGGCGTCTTGCCGATGGCGCGGGTCGCGTCTTCGATGGCCGTGCACACTTCGTCGGCGGTTTGCAGCGCGCGGATGATCTCGACCAGTTGCATCACCGGGACCGGATTGAAGAAGTGCATGCCGCAGACCCGCTGGGGGTGCTTTGACGCCGCCGCGATCTTGGTGATGGAAATGGACGACGTGTTGGTGGCGAGGATGGCGTCGTCGTGGCATACCGCGTCCAGCACCTGGATCAGCTCACGCTTTGCGTCCACGTCTTCGATGATCGCCTCTACAACCAAATCGCGGTCGGCCAGCGGATCGATCTTCGTGGTGGTGGTGATGCGCCCAAGCGCGGCATCCTTGTCCTCGGGCGAGATCTTGCCGCGGGTGGCCATCCGTTCCAGGTTCTTCTGGACGGTTTTCATGCCGCGGTCGACGAATTGCTGCTTGATGTCTCGCATGATCACGTCAAAACCGCCGAGCGCGAAAATCTGCGCGATGCCATTGCCCATGGTTCCGGCGCCGACGACGCCCACTGATTTGATTTCCATTGGTTCCTCCCCGTGCTGGTCGCGATAAGCCGGAATGGCCTCCAACCGATAGCGAAGCCTCTCCCGCTTATCCGTACCCCTCACATCTGGCATTTCCGAGGGCGAAACGAAAGGGAAAAACGGTTGTGATACAGACAGAAAAAGGTCGTAGGGTAGAGACAGCGTCGGACACGTGCCTTTGGCTAGAGCCGCTCAACCGGCGGTTTTAAAGGAGCCAGGGTTTCACGGCTTCGAGGGCTATGTGAATGCCCGGCACGCAAAATAGCCGGCGAGAGCCGACACCGCGGTGAGGCCTGTGCCCCAAGCCATGTCGACCACTGCCATGGATACCGGCCAGTCGCGGAGGGTGGCGAGATTGGTCATGTCATAGGTGCCATAAGCGATAAGACCGAGCAGTCCGCCGAGAACCAGTGCCATTTTCCAAGACTCGGACTGCAAAGCCGGCATTACCGCGAACACCACGACGCCGACCACGTAAAGCAGGTAAAATCCGCCGGCGGCGGCCATATTCATATCGTCGGCCATTAAGTGGCCGATGCGCTGGCGGTAGAAAGAGTTGGCCATCACACTCAGCCAGACGAAGTCAATGATGAAGAATGCCAGCGCGGTACCACCATAGGCGACAAAATAAGTGACCACGTTTCCCACCCCGAATTCCAACAATAATGTGTTTGAACAGACCTCGTTGTTACGGAGTGTAAGGCACCATTGGATCACTTAATCGCGATGATCACCGCTTCCTCAAACGCCACCGCAACCTGCCGTCAACGGCCGCAAACGACTTTCCAGCCTGGTGAGCGGGTGCGCGGATGACGAAAAAAGTTCCAGCAATTTCGTTTCGATAACACTATATATGGTCAATGGATAAAACAGTCATTGACCAAACCATAACCGAAACACCTAAGGTCCGACCGTGCTTGCGGTGTAGGAGCGAATTTGAAAGCGCTTGGGCGGGTGAGCGAATATGCCCGCATTGCAAGGGCAGCGCCGCGTGGCGTAGCGGGACGCCAGCAGCGTCATACCCGGGAACAACAAACCGGTAATCGTTCGCGTGTTGTTTTCGATGCAACGTGTCTCCAGTTTCTGTTTCGCGATAATGGTATGTCTTGTGGCGCTCACCGTGAACGCGTGCGCCTCTTCCGCGACGGAGGACCCGGATACCGCCGTGAGTGTGACCGTTCCCATGACCGACTTCGCAACTCTTCAGCCGCCCGATAAGCCCAACAACTGGCTTGTTGCGCCGGCGGACTTCTCCGGCATCGCCGCCGTCGACGAGGCCGCCCCGGTGTTCGATGTTTCGGCGTCTGTGCTGGCCGAAGCGTGGCGTATCATTATCGAGGCGGAACCGCGGACGACGATCCTCGCCATCTCGGATGACGACTTGCGCATAGAGGCCGAGCAGAAGAGCGCCGTTTTCGGGTTCGTGGACCGGATTAGCATTCAGGTGATCCCGTTGGACGATGGTCGGTCCACCTTTATGGCCTATTCGACTTCGCTTGTGGGCTATTGGGATATGGGCGCGAACCGTAGCCGCCTGCAAGATTGGATAACGGCACTTCAAAAGACGGTGAAGGCTGCATCGGCGCCGCGCTAGCCGCTGTTTACCGGTGCGGTTTTTTCGTTACGATGTCATTACGGCTCGGCTGATCTGTGGTGAGGTAACACGCATGTCATTGTTATCTGTATTGCTCAATTTGCTGTGGATCGTCACTGGCGGTCTCTGGATGGCGCTCGGCTGGGCGGTGGCCGCCGTGATCATGGGCCTGACCATCATCGGCATCCCCTGGGCGCGTGCCGCCATGAATATCGCACTTTACACCTTCCTGCCGTTTGGGCAGGCGGCGGTGCCGCGGGCTCAGATCTCGGGTGAGGAGGACCTTGGCAGCGGTCCGTTGGGAACCATCGGCAACATTATCTGGCTGCTGCTGGCGGGCTGGTGGCTGGCTCTGGCCCATATTATTTTTGCCATTGGGTTGGCGATCACAATCATCGGTATCCCGTTCGCCTGGGCGCACCTGAAATTTATCCCGCTGTCACTGTGGCCCATCGGCAAGGCCATCGTCCCGGCCGAAGAGGCAGCGAACATGCGCGCGGGCTAATACCAACGCTCAGTGATAGGAACCCATTGTGATCGTTGGTATGAGGCGCGAATGATTCAGCCTCCCACGGTCATCACGATGTCGCGGTGCAGGATCCCCGCGTCTAGATACTCCGGCCCCACGGCCTGGAAGCCCAACCGCTCATAGAACGCCAGGGCATGAGTTTGGCCGCTGGCTTTGATCGTGCCAATGTTTCCAAGCGCCTTGAGGTCATTCACCACGTGCTCGACCAGCGCCGTCCCCGCTCCGGTGCCCTGATGCTCTGACAGTACCGCCATCCGTTCGATCTTGCCGGTGTCGCTCCCCACCAATCGATAACGCGCGGTACCCACCGGCTTGGTTCCGTCCAACGCCAGATAATGAACGCTGGTATCCTCGTAGCCGTCGATCTCTACGTCGGCGGGCACGTTCTGCGACAGCACGAACACACGGTAGCGGATGACCACGCATTCGGCGTAATCCTCCAGCGTTTCTGTTCTGCGGACGATGATCGCCATATTCCTTCAATCCAATTGAAAAGATACAATACACGCCTGCTGCGCCCCGAACGAATACGGGAACGAAGATTAGGGGAATATATAGAGGGGAAGGAAACAGGACGCGATGCCGTTCGACTATGACACTCTGAACAACTGGTCCTTTGACACCATAACCCAGGAGTACGACGTCTGGGACACCATCCGCTACGCTCTTTCCATCGGCATCGGCCGCGACCCGACGGATGCGCGGCAGCTGCGGTTCCCCC
>CAKZLS010000105.1 GCA_937127205.1 uncultured Rhodospirillales bacterium | reverse complement strand
TGCGCGCCGAATCGCCCAGTCTGCACGGGGATGTCCGCTTGCGCCAACTGTCCGCAAAAATGATCGTAGAGCCGCTCGCCCAACTCGGGGAGAGCAGCGCCGGACAGGCTCGGGCGATTGCCTTTTCGCCACGCCGCGGCCAGGGTGAACTGGCTGACCACGAGAACCGCGCCGCCGACGTTGACAACGGATCGGTTAAGACGGCCCTCGGCATCGTTGAAGATACGCATGCTGGCGATCTTGCGGGCGAAGAACGCGGATTCAGTCTCGTTATCCCCGGCTTCGGCGCAAAGAAATACCAGTAATCCCTGGTCGATCTCACCGACGGTTTCGGCTTCCACGGTAACCGACGCGCCCTTGACCCGCTGCACCAATGCTCTCATGAAAGCCGCCCCCCGGAAAAGACGATTAAAGACGATCAGTCCGCGACCTCGAATGAATTGGCGATGGCGATCAGGTGGCGCAGGCGTTTCTCGTTCATGGCGCGAATTTCGGTGAAATACCATTGGCCGTCGGCTTGCTGCAGGCGAAGCGTCACATACTGGCGCAGCGGGCCGACCTGATAGACGCAATAGAGCTCCCGCATTTCGCCGGCGGCATTGTAGGCGGATTGCGGTCCCTCGCAAAAGTTGAGCGGCATTTTGGAGAGCTTTTCCAATCCTTGAAACAGGTGGGGGATGGCTTCCTTGATAGCATCGAAGGTCGGATCGGCGAAGGGGCTGTCGGGGCTGTTCAGAAACGCACTGGCATCGACGTCCTGTCCCACGTCGACGGTCATCCGGCGCTTGAGCCATTCATCGGGGTTTTTCACGTCACCGGTGACGCGGCGAAGCTGGATTTGGCTCAGTTCGGAAAACGAGCCCGGTTCCGGGCCCACGCTCAGGATCGGCACCCACTCGGCGGTGCGGGGGCCCGCCACGTCCTCGACAACCACGAAACCCTCTGGAACGTCGAATTGCTGCGCTACCGACGGAATAGCGTATGTGCCCAGGCAAACGAGCATTATGGCGCCAAGCATGAGACGTCGCCACAGCGTGAAAGGATGGCTAAAAGGATTAAGCCGCATGTCGAGAACCTCTTCCAAGACGGTAGACCAGCGGGCCGCGCACCAACGCTGACGTACCCATTGGTCGAACTTAGAATGCATTACAGACAAGGAGAAAGGCCCTTCCGCAACGATCGAGAGGGGGGATCTCGGGTGGGTGCGAAAGGGCCTAGGTAACCGGAGCAATATTGGTGCCCCATTAACCCCACCATATAGTTTCCGATTGTGGCCCAAAAGACCCCTGTGGGTACTTTTTCGACGATCTTGCAACAATTTTTTGCGGGGATATTTTTCCGATATCTTCGCTCCGGTCTCAATGGCTGCGTTTCCCCAATAAAAGCAACGCTTCAGCGAGCACGACAACGCCGCGTCACAGGGAACTGGCGCTCACGTCGAGCTGCTGGTTCAGGACGTCTTGGTAGTTGCGCACCCGCCGGACGAATCGGACCGGTTCGTTTCCTCGCGCGTATCCGTGCTTCAGGGTCTTGTAATACCGCTTCTTCGAGAGCAGCGGCAGCACCTCACGCAATCCTGCCCACGTATCCGGATCATGACCCAGTCGCTGGGCCAACTCCCGCGCGTCCCAGATGTGACCCAATCCAACGTTGTAGGCAGCCAGCCCTATCCAGATGCGGTCGTCGCCGGTTATGGTTTCGGGCAAACGCTCCTTGATGTTCTTGAGGTAGCGCGCCCCGCCGTGAATGCTCTCGGCAGGGTCGAGACGGTTTTTGACGCCAAGCTCGCGCGCGGTGTTCCGGGTCAGCATCATCATGCCGCGAACGCCGGTCGGGCTCTTGGCCTTGGGGTTCCAATGGGACTCCTGATAGGACACCGCCGCCAACAGATCCCACGGCAATTCAACGTTCTTCGCGGCTTTCTCGAACAGCGGCCGGTACTTCGGCAACCGATCCTCGATCCGCCGATGCAGCGTGCTCGTGGAAACGTAATCGAAATCCTCGATGTAGCCGTAATACCGGTTGTCGATATCCGCCAGCCCGCCATGCTTCTCCACCGACTCAAACCATGGCTTGAGTTCGGGCACCAGCACCTTGCCTCGATCGGAGACAATCCACGCCAGCTTTTGCGGTTCGGTGACCGGGAACCGGGCGATCAGTTCAGGATGATAACGTTGGTTGATGGCGACGATGTTGGAATCGGCGATGGTGCAGTCGAGGTCGCCCTCGGCGACGCGTTCCAGCAACTCCTCGGTGGCGGCGTCGTCGACCACCTCCCAATCGAGTCCGGAGACGTCGAGGGAAAGCCGCTCCAGGGTTTCCTGGTAGCTGCTCATGGCAATGACCGCGAGGCGCAAACCCACCAGGTCCTCAACCGTCTTGGGCAGGGGTCCGTCAATATGGCAAACGAGTTCCTGGCGGATTTTCTTGTACGGCGGGCCGAACTCGAATGACTTTTCGCGCTCTTCGGTGACGGTCAGCCCCGCCGCCGCCACATGCCCGTGGCCCTCGGATATGGCCTCGAGGATTTCGGCCACGGTATCGAGGATGACGAACTTCGGCTCGACACCAATATGCGCGGCAAACGCGGCCGCCAGTTCGTACTCCGGTCCTTCTAACCCCTCGCGACCCTCGTAGTACGTGGTCGGGGCGTTGCGGGTGAGGACGATCAGCTCGCCCTGTTCGCGGATGTCGTCGATATCTTCGCCGCACCCCGCCAGTACGGCTATTGAGCAGGCCAGCACCGTCGCCCGCACCGATTTCGAGCCAAAAACAGCCATCGCGTTCTCCCGTACCCCCCGATGGCACATAAACCGGCTGCTATTTACGCATTTTCGGCGTTCGGGGGAAAGAGGGCTTGTTGCGATGGTTACAGGTCAGACGGACGTCCGGTTGCCGTGCAATCGATCCAGGCACCGGGCGATCCACTGCCGGGTGAGGTCCTCCTGCACCGCGTTCTGTTTCAGGCGCTGATGCAGGGCACCGAAATCGACACGGTCCATGGACTGATCCTGGCAGAAGCACGAGAACACCACCGAGCGCTCTCCCGTCTCCGGATCCTTGTGCGGCTGAAGACACTGGGCGCATATTTCCTTCATCATGCATTGCATGGGAGAATTGATGCTGGCCACCGCCACGTGATCGGGTTTGAGGTGCTCCTTGAGGAAGGTATGGCGGGCTCTGGCGACCGCGGCCATCAT
>CAKZLS010000104.1 GCA_937127205.1 uncultured Rhodospirillales bacterium | reverse complement strand
GATCTGGTCGCATGGTCGTGCTCTAAACTATTGATTTTTAGAGCAAGTAAATCCGTTCAAGTGATCCCACTCGAACGGATATTGCTCTAATCAAAGAGTTTTCTTTTAAAAATCCAGGTCGGCGTAGGCCTTCGGCGGGTTCATCAGCGGAACCTGATCGGCAAGGATCGACCGGAAGCAGGGGCGCGACTTGATCCGCGCGTACCAGTCCTTGGCGTCGGGATGGTTGTTCCAGGGCACGTCACCCAGGTAGTCGACACAGGAAAGATGAGCGGCCGCGGCAATGTCGGCGAGGGATATGCGCTCGCCCGCCAGCCACGTCCGGCGCTCCATCAGATAGGCGATATAGTCGAGATGGTACTGGATGTTGCTATGACCGGCGCGAATCGCCGACGAGTCCGGTTGTCCAGTGCCGGCAATGCGTTTGATGATCTTTTCGCCCACCAGGTTTTCGGTGACCTCGCTGTTGAACTTGCGATCGAACCAAGCCACCAGGCGGCGAACCTCCGCCCGCGCGGTCGGCTCCTCACCGATCATCGGCGTTTCCGGCGATATGTCTTCCAGGTACTCGGCGATGGCGGCGCTGTCACACACCACCGTTCCGTCCGTCTCCACCAGAACCGGAACCTCGCCGGCTGGGTTGAGCGCGAGGAATTCCGGCCGGCGTTCCCACTCCGGCTCCAGTTGCGTCTGGAATTCCAGCTTTTTCTCGGCGAGTAGGATTCGGATCTTGCGGCAGAATGGCGACAGCCACACGTGATAGAGCGTTCGCATGGGCCATTGCTTACACCGAAATGCCGTCCGAGCAAATGCAGAAGCGAACTTTCAACCAAGCCCTCGGGGTTCACGGCGTTGTTATTGAACGTTATGCGAGCGAATTGCCGGAAATGGTATGGTGGTGCTGGCGACGGTCGCGACGCGCCTGAGCAACCGCATCGCTCCGAGCGAGGATGAGAGGAAGAATAATGCTGATCAAACACCGTAACCCTTCGGCACCTCTTCCCTCTGAGATCACGCCCAAGTCGGTATACCTGGACCGGCGGTCGTTCCTGCGGACGGCGGCGGTGGCGGGTGCCGGCGTGGCGCTGGGTTCCCTGCCGAAGGCGAGCTGGGGCACGGTGGCACCGGACGGCAAATTCGATAACCTGACCGAAAGCCGATTCAATACGGATGAACAGCAGACGCCATGGGAGACCATCACCACCTACAACAACTTCTATGAGTTCGGCTTCGGCAAGGAAGATCCCGGTCTCTACGCCCGTTCACTCAAGACCCGGCCGTGGTCGGTAGAGGTGGGCGGCCTCGTCGCCAAGCCGGCCACCTTCGGCATCGAAGATATCCTCAAGACTTTTCCCCAGGAGGAACGGATCTATCGGCTGCGCTGCGTCGAAGCGTGGTCCATGGTCATTCCCTGGGTGGGCTTTCCGCTGGCCGACCTGCTCAATCGGGTCGAGCCAACCGGTGCTGCCAAGTATGTCGCCTTTCAAACGTTGTATGATCCCGAACAGATGCCGGGACAGAAAACCGACGCGCTCGACTGGCCTTATGTAGAAGGCCTGCGTCTTGATGAGGCCATGCACCCGCTGACCATCCTCGGCGTCGGCCTCTACGGTGAATTGATGCCCAATCAGAACGGCGCGCCCATTCGCTTGGTGGTGCCGTGGAAGTATGGCTTCAAGAGCATCAAGTCCATTGTCCGTATCACCCTGACCGATGCCATGCCGCCCACCACATGGAACGATTACATTCCCCGAGAGTACGGGTTCTACGCCAACGTCAATCCGGACGTTGATCACCCGCGCTGGAGCCAGAGCCGCGAACGCCGCATCGGCGAGTTCCTCAAGCGCGACACCCTGCCGTTCAACGGTTATGCCGAAGAGGTGGCCGGTCTCTACACCGGCATGGATTTGAAGAAGTGGTTTTGACCCGGCAGCAGGGGATCCGGTGGATCGCCAAGCCGGCCGTGTTCGCGCTGTGTCTGGCGCCGCTGGCGTGGCTTGTGGCGCAGGTCTTTTCGGGCGGTCTCGGTGCCAATCCCATTGAGGCCACAAACCGTTTTCTTGGGGA
>CAKZLS010000103.1 GCA_937127205.1 uncultured Rhodospirillales bacterium | reverse complement strand
ACTCGCTGAGGCATGTGGCCTACCGGAGCCTCTCGGCGTTGGGCATCGGTTACGGGCCGGAAGATATCAAGGCCTTCGCCGCGGACTTCGATGTGGTGGACGGTCCCGATGAGACCGGCGAAATGTACGAGCGGCCGGCCCGTCCCTCGGACCGGTTTGCCGCGCCCTATCCCAACAAGGAAGCCGCGCGTGCCGAAAACAAAGGCATGTATCCGCCAGACCTGTCGCTGATCACCAAGGCGCGCAAGGACGGCGCGAACTACCTCTACTCCATGCTCATCGGCTATACCGACCCGCCCGCGGGCGTCGAGCCCGTCCCGGGGATGTACTACAACAAGTACGTACCCGGTCATTTCACCGGAATGAACGCGCCGCTGCTCGATAACCTGGTGGAATACGACGACGGCACCGAGGCGACGGTGGAGCAGATGTCCCAGGACGTGACCGAATTTTTGAGCTGGGCAGCCGATCCGCACATGAACGAACGAAAAAGCCTGGGCCTTCGGGTGGTCATTTTCCTGGTGCTGCTCACCATCATGTTCATCGCGCTCAAGAAAGAGGTTTGGTCGCACTTGTACACGCCGCCGGAGGGGCATCCCGAGAGCGGCGACGCGAGCGGTAAACCTGCTAGAGAAGCGAAGTAGAACAACACGGACCGGGGGGAGGACGAGATGGTATCGAGGCTGAGATCATCCCTGCTTGGTTTGCTGGCGATCATCATGTTGCTGTCGGTGACGCCGGCCCGCGATAGTTTCGGCGCGGAACCGGAGCCCGAGCCGGAGACAATCAGGATCGGCGTTCTCAAGTTCGGAACGGTCAACTGGGAACTGGACGTGATCCAGCATCACCGATTGGCCGAAGCCGAGGGGATCCGCCTCGAGATCGTCGAGCTGGGCAGCAAGCCGGCGACGACGGTGGCGTTTCAGGCCGGCGACGTGGACGCCATCGTCTCCGATTGGATTTGGGTGTCGCGCCAGCGCCACGAAGGACGCGACTTTTCGTTCGTTCCCTATTCCACCGCCGTCGGCGCCCTGGTGGTTCCGGCGAATTCACCGATCGGCGGTCTCAATGACCTCAAGGACCGGCGCGTGGGCATCGCCGGCGGCCCGCTGGATAAGAGTTGGTTATTGCTCCGCGCCCTCGCCCAGCAACGCCACGCCATGGACCTGAACGCCGACGCGGACGAGGTGTTCGGCGCGGCACCCTTGCTGACCAAACAGATCGAACTCGGCGAAATCGACGCCGTGGTGAACTATTGGCATTACGCCGCGCGTCTGCAGGCCAAGGGGATGACCCGGCTGCTCGGCATCCACGACGTCGCCCGGTCGCTCGGGGTCGACGCCGACGTCCCGATGATCGGCTATGTATTCCGCGAGGAGTGGGCGCGCGATAACGACGGCGTGATGCAGGCGTTCACCCGGGCATCGCGAAAGGCCAAGGAGATCCTGCTTACGTCCGACGCCGAGTGGGACCGGTTGCGCCCGCTGATGCGGGTCGACGACGACGCCACCGCTATTGCCCTTCGCGACGGCTACCGCGACGGGATCCCGAAAAGCTGGGGCGAGCCGGAACGCGCCGGTGCGTCGAAGATCTTCGCCATCCTCGCCGAGGTCGGCGGCGAACAGCTGGTGGGCCCGGGGCTGGTCGGACTCTGTGACCAACGACTTCGTGGTGCGCGAGGGGCAGGTCGTGGCGGCCGCCAACGTCGGTCTGCCGGTCGTTCCTGGATCCGACCTCGTCTGG
>CAKZLS010000102.1 GCA_937127205.1 uncultured Rhodospirillales bacterium | reverse complement strand
CCGAGCCATAGCGCCCGCCTTTGACAATACTCTCCACGAACTCTTCCCAGCGCTGTCCGATGGACACATTCATAAGCCATCTCTCCTTATCGTCCATATTAGCAGAGATAACATAACTTGTGCAATTTTTGTTATCCGCCTCCGCGCTTGGCCGGGCGGTGTCCGTCCGAAATGCTCTCGATCGTCTCGCTTTTCCAGGTTTGTTCTCGCCCTCCATCAGCACGCAAGTGGATGTTCGCTGCGGGCCGTTCAAGGTATTAGGAGGTCGAACTCGGCCCTTTCCATCATCTCCGAAAAAGGGTCTTCATCGGTGGCTCTGCAGCAGACGCATGGTGTACTACAACTTCTCATATTCCCGAATCAAAGGCAGGCAAACCCTGCCGCATAGCGGCGTAGTCATAAGAGGAATCCTTAACGCTTTGAATAGATCTCAACGCTGCCGTCTGCGTCGAAAATCAGCACGTTGTAGGGCTCCTTGACATCTCCCTCCATTCCTGGAGAGCCCATCGGCATTCCCGGCACGGCGAGGCCGCGGGCATCCGGTCGTTCCGCCAACAGTCTGCGGATATCGGTGACAGGGACGTGGCCCTCCACAACATAGCCGTCGACCTCGGCGGTGTGGCAAGATGCCAGCTCCTCTGGGACCCCTAAGCGTGCCTTGATCGGGTCCACGTCCTCGACTTCTTCCACCTTCACCGCGAACCCGCCGGCGCGAACGTGGTCGACCCATTTGCCACAACATCCGCACCAGGGCGACTTGTAGACCTTCAACTCTTGTGCCTGCACTGCGCCGGTGCCCAGGAGGCCGGAAGTCCAAGAAAACCCGATGATGCCGGCGAGCACCAATCCGGCCACAGCCAGAACATGGCGGCGTCCGAACTTTGAGGGCTTGTGAGCTTGGGCGATCTTCGTTTTGTCGGGTGTCTTGTTGCGGCGTCTCATGATTTTGCTCCTTTCGTATCACAAAGCCAGACTCCGCATGTGCGGAGGCGCGGCCTCGTCGTTAGCTCGGGGAGTGTCGGTCGGTGGATTTGCCGAAGCGGAACACCGACTGAATGGCGATCTTGCCAGAAGCTATGAAGATCGCCGTGTCGTCGAGAGCGTGGGCAAGGTTTCCATCGGGCCCAGAAGCGTTTTGCGGCGGATCGTTGTGGACGCATTCATTATCTCCTTCGAAGTGAGATTTGCCTATGCCGATGCGCCAATGGCTTTCCCCAAGGTCCGAGCGTTTTGGGCAAGTTTTCGCACCGCATCCCGGGTCCTGGCGGCAATCGGACCGTGGCGACCCGTTCCACGCGCACTAACCTCGGGACTCAGCTCAAATCCGTAAACGCGGAAGGCGATCTCGCCGATATCATCGTACCGTTCGGTGTGTCTTTCTTTTTCAACCATCAGCGGAAAATCGATTTCGGCGCCCGCCGCTTCGGTCAGGAGGATGTATCGATTCAAACCCAGGGAATTTTTCAACAACCGGTATGCGGCGATGACCGAGAAACCGGTAAGGTCTTCGAAATTGTCCAGGACATAGTGAACGACCGGGCCGCGATGAACGACCACCTTAAGGTGGAGATCGTCGATATGGGAGCATGCTTTGCAGTGGCATGCGTTACAGTGTTTAAGTTCGGCCCGACGTTGATAAAAAGCATTTAGAAGATCGACGGTCGCCAGACCGACTTGAGAGCCAGCAACTCCGCCGCTCGGATCGTCACTTTCTGCAAAAGCATAGAACACAACGGCGTCACCTTCGATTCCCTTCGGTTTTAAAACGGGCTTGGCGGCATCGATAACGGCGTGGAGAAGTTCAGAAACCACATATTGAGCGTGGCCGGCGGAGAATTGGTTAAGCTCAATAAACCGCGTGTAGCCACTGATATCGGGGATCACCAGAAACGTATCTCGCGCGCGCCCGCCTTGCGCCACTTTGGTGTCCGTTCTCCGTTGCCCAAATGGCTCCTTAAGCGCGCCGAGCGTCCTCGCGTAAAGGCTGCTGTTCAAAGTCTGCGAAGAAATCGGCCTCAGAAAAAAACGCACCAGAAAAACAATGCCGAGGACAACCAGGACCAAGACGAGCACCATCAAGGTAATATGAACACCGTGTTCGACAAGGTGGAATTGCTGCTCGATCTCCGTTGTTCCATCCATTGCGTTCGTCATCGTGTCGCGCATGGTGTCCGGCATCCCCATACCGGGCTTCGGGGATTGGGTTAACTGATCCGTCATTTAGCAATTATTCGCTCTATCTGTACTTGCGGCAGTAGTTGAAGGGGAGGCGCCACGTGGAGTTCAAATGCCGACTTAGCGTGTAGCGGCCATCGCTTGCTGACCAATCTGTGGAAATTAACGCCGTCGACCAATCTGGATTTAGCGCCAGTCTTGTTACCGAAGTTTGTCGTGCGAGGCCCGGTGTTGTGACAATCTTCGACAAACGACCTCTTTGACAAAGTGTGTGACACTTTGTCTTGGCAGGTCAGCTCTACGGACATGGCGGCAATCAAGCTTGTCGTGAATGACCGGGCGAACGTCTCGCCACCACGCGCATATTCTACAACCCTAAGAGCAGCCCTGCGATGTACGGGCGCATACCAGTGGATGGCGAACGGGCCGATCTCGACGAGAACCGGATCGACGTTTGGAAATGCGATAGCGAATGTCATCCCAAGCCCCCCGTCGCAGCCAAGCTTCTAGGCGCGTAGCCGGGCGCTGCAACACAGCCTGAGATCGGGCCACCCACCGCATCATCAGCGAAATAGCGCGCGATAACCTTGTTCAGGTCGCGGTCCAGTATATCGTCACGCTCGTCGGCGTACCGGTCGTATAGTTCCCGGGCAACTTCGCCAAAAGCATCGAAGAGATGAGGGTCGAAATGCCGATTCCTTTGAGCGTGCATTTCCTGCATGACGCGGCTGAATGGATTCCGCTCCCTGTATGGCCGCTTGGATGTTAGCGCGTCGAACACATCGGCGATGGCGAAGATGCGGGCGTTCAAAGGGATCACGAGCGCCATGCACCCGGCCGGATAACCCGTGCCGTCGAACCGCTCATGATGGAACTTTACGACTTCGATAGCATCGCGCAACCAGCCACAGCCTTGACACCTGGTCAGGATCTCCACGCCACTGGCCACATGCCTCTTCATTACCGCCCACTCCTCGGGCGAGAGTGGACCAGCCTTGAGCAGGATGCGGTCGGGCACGGCGATTTTACCGACGTCGTGGAGAAAGGCACCCATGATAAGGTGACGCATTGTTCGATCGTCGACGCCGACGGCCTCCGCGATGCCCACAGCGTACAATGTGACTCGGGTGTCATGGCTGCCAGTATCATGATCTCGCCTTGCAATCGCCCGACCGAGAATGCGCAATATTTCGATGTTGGCCATTATCCTCTCATGGAGGAATTGGTCCCGGCGGGCACGCAGCAGCTTTTGTAGTTTCCGGACTGCGGAGGCTCGGAGACGTTGCCTTCGTCTCGACTTAACTGCGGAAACCGTCTTCACTGGGTGCGTCCTTCCATGATCCTGTGAAGACTCGGGATAAAGGCCGGTATGCTCTCGGCGTAGCGTCGGTACTCCTCGCCGAACGTCGCAAATGCTTCCGCTTCCTCGCGTTTGGCGAGGCGGATGTACATGAAAGCGAGCACCGGGAACATTAAGACGGTCAGGATTGTCGGCCACTGAAACAGGAAACCGACCATGATGATGATAAATGCCACGTACTGAGGGTGGCGGACGTGGCCATACGGCCCCGTCGTTGCCAGGGTGCCCGTTGTCTGCGCCGCATAGAGAACGTGCCAGGCGGCTGATAGCAGTAGGAACCCGGCCAGAATCAACAGCATGCTCATCAAGTGGAACGGCCCGAAATGCGGATTGGCTTGCCAGCCGAACAGCATTTCGGGCAGGTGGCCGGCGTCATGCGATAGCCAGTTGACCTCCGGAAACTGACTCTCCAGCCAGCCTGAGAGCAGGTAGATGGTCAGTGGAAAGCCGTACATCTCTGTGAACAGCGCTACAAGAAACGCGCTGAACGCACCGAACGAACGCCAGTCGCGCTTTGTCTTCGGCTTGAAAAAACTGAAGGCGAAGATAATAAAAATGGCCGAGTTAACCGCGACCAGCATCCATAGCCCGTAGTCTGAATCATTCACTATTGTTAAGTCCTTTTGAGAGTGCCGTCTTGCTTGCGGCGTATGCTCCACCGGAGCCAGAGGACAGCCAGCATCACGATCAGCAACAGGCAGATGAGAAGATTGATAGCGCCAATAAGCGCAGAGCCGGCCGTCAGTTCCGTCCAGTGGAAATAAAGGAGGAGAAGACCGGCAGCGATCAGAATTGCAAAGAAAACGGCGCCAGCGCGCGACTCCAGAATGCTCTTCATCGGCTCCCCTCGTTGCCCGGTTCATCGTCGCCGGAAGTGCCGTGACCTCCATGGCTGCCTTTTCCGTGCCCGCCGTGCATAAAGCCGTGCATCAGCAAACAGAGCACGAGAAACCCGCCGAGAAGCCAATAATTGCCTGGGATGTGAGCGCGATGCTCGAAGAGCAGAAGAACGGTGGTCAGGACCACAAATACGATTAGTGCGGCGCCGGTCCGCGATTTCAGAAAAGTTCCCATTTCACTCTTATCCTACTCTCAGCTTCCCGCCAAATATGTCCGTGGCGCGTGCGGAGCTATACTCGTCTGGGTTGGCACGGAGAGAAATTCGACGGGTCCTATCTCGCCCGTAGCCGGCCCGAGCTGATTGCTGTGCCAAAACTGATTCCTTTCTAAATTCTGACCGAACGCAGCCGAAGTGCGTTGCCGACCACTGATAAGGAGGACAGGCTCATGGCCGCGGCAGCGAAGATCGGTGAAATCAAAATACCGAAGAACGGGAAGAGGATGCCGGCCGCTACGGGCACGCCGGAAGCGTTGTAGACCAGCGCGAAGAACAGGTTCTGCTTGATGTTGCGCATGGTCGCGCGCGCTAACCGACGAGCCCGAACGATGCCGTTGAGGTCGCCCTTGACCAGGGTGAAGCCGGCGCTCTCGATCGCCACGTCGGCGCCGGTTCCCATGGCGATGCCGACATCGGCCTGGGCGAGCGCGGGCGCGTCGTTGACGCCGTCACCCGCCATGGCGACCTTCCGGCCCTCCTCCTGCAACTCTTTAATGATGCGCGCCTTGTCTTCAGGCAACACGTCGGCGCGGATCTCGTCAATGCCGAGCCTTGCAGCCACCGCCTTGGCGGTGCGCTCGTTGTCGCCGGTTGCCATGACGACGCGGAAGCCTTCCTCGTGCAGCGCCCTCAACGCGTCCGGGGTCGTCTCCTTGACCGGATCAGCAACCGATACGAGGCCAGCAATTTCGGATTCGACGACGACGAACATGACCGTTTCGCCCTCGTCGCGCCGGGCATTGGCGGTGTCGGAGAGCGTGCCGCCCTCAAGACCCAAATCGGCGAGAAGCTTTGCGTTGCCGAGCGCCACCGGCTTGCCGTCGACATTACCCTTTACGCCCTTTCCAGTGACGGCCTCGAAGTTGTCGGCCTTGGCCAGTGCGACGCCACGCTCTTCGGCACCGGCGATGATTGCTTCAGCGAGCGGGTGCTCCGAACCACGCTCCAGGCTCGCGGCCAGACGCAGCACTTCGGTCTCGTCATGGCCGGTTTCCGGCAGGACGGCGACGAGCTTCGGCTTGCCGACGGTCAGCGTACCGGTTTTGTCGACAATCAGGGTGTCGACCTTGGCGAAACGCTCCAGCGCTTCCGCGTTCTTGATCAACACGCCCGCTTGCGCCCCACGACCCGTGGCCG
>CAKZLS010000101.1 GCA_937127205.1 uncultured Rhodospirillales bacterium | reverse complement strand
GCCGATGCCGCGATGGTAACCTGCTGCGGACCATCGGCGATGGTGTCGTCTACCGTGTTTACCGCAAAGCTCGCCGAGGTTTCACCGGCGGCGATGGTCACTGTCGACGGCACCGTTGCCTCGCCGGAATCGTTTGAGTTCAAGCTGACGACCAAGTCGTTGTCGGTGTCGGTATTCCGTGTCACCGATGCCGCCGTGCCGCCGCCATTCTCCGAAATGCTCGCCGCCGCGATCGACAGCGTAAGCTGCGGGGTCTCGTTATCGGTGACGGCCAAGGTATCACTGTCGCCGGCAAAACCGGCCGCCGAGGCCGCGATGGTAACCTGCTGCGGACCATCGGCGATGGCGTCGTCTACCGCGTTCACCGCGAAGCTCGCCGAGGTTTGACCGGCGGCGATGGTCACCGTTGACGGGACCGATGCCTCAGTCGTATCGCTGGAGGTCAAGTTGACGCTCAGGGCGCCCGTGGTTTCGGTGTTGCGCGTCACTGTCGCCGTCGTTCCGCCACCGTTCTCGGCGATGCTTGAGGCGCTGAAGGTTAGCGTCAGCTCAGGTGAAGGCGGCGGCGGCGGCGGCGGCGGATCGCCCGGGCCGACAACTCTGAACACCTCGCCATCAAAGAAGTCAACGATATAGAGATTGCCGGCGGCATCTTCACCAAACGACGATATTCCGCGAATATCTCCCTGATCAGGGGTAAATTGCGAGGTCCGATCCGTCCGATTGGCAATGTCGTCTCCGTCCACTTCGAAAGACCAGATCCCGCCCGATCGAAAGTCACCGAATACGTATTGGCCCTGGAGTTCCGTTACCGGTCCCCGATACACATATCCTCCGGTCACCGAGTTGCCCTGGAAAGCGCCCTGGCCATGGGTATAGGTATAAATGGGTTCAACATTGTCGGCGGGGCGATTTCCTCCCACACTGGGAGTGGCGATTTCTCCCTCGCGAAGACGCCAGCCATAGTTCTCGCCGCCGTCGCTGTCGGCGGACTGGAAGTTGATCTCCTCTCTCGCATTTTGGCCCACATCCGCGATGTAAAGGTCACCGGTTTCCCGATCGAAACTCGGGCGCCAGGGGTTGCGTACCCCATAGGACCAAATCGCCTCGTCAACCGGCTCGCCCCCCACGGTTTCGCCAATAAAGGGGTTGTCGTCGGGAATGGCAAAGTTGCGGTCCGGGTCGGCGGGAAAACCATCCGCGCCCGAGCGCACGTCAATGCGCAATATGGCGCCGAGCGGCGTCGTCAGGTCCTGGCTATTGTCCTCCGGGTCGTTGCTGCCGCCACCGTCGCCCGTTGCGTAATACAAATAGCCATCGGGACCGAATCCGATCCAACCGCCATTGTGGTTGTTCTCCGGCTGAGGGATCCTTGAAATGACCTCACCCGATGAAGCGTCCGCGACATCGGGATTGTCGCTCACCTGAAATCTCTCGATCGTAGAGACCCCGTTGGGATCCGTATAATTCGTGTAGAAAATACCGTTTGATTGGTAGTCGGGATCGAATGCCAAACCGAGCAAGCCTTGCTCGCTCGTGGTACTGACATCAAGATCAAGAAATGGAGTTGTGTTGACGGTTCCACTCGATAAGTTGAGGATTTTGATTTCGCCGGTGTTTTTTTCGAGAATAAACAACCGGTCAAAGTCATTTTCCGGGGCGGTTACGAACAAGGGGTTGGAAAGTCCGTTCGCTACGCGTTCCGTTCCGATCGCATCTGCAAATGCTAATTCAACAAGTTCGTTTCGATCAGCCATTTGAGCTTATTCCCTCCAGAAAGTAGAAGATAAAGTCTCTTCCCCGCGACCACTACCCATCCCCACGGCGCCCCAGGCGCAACCCTGAGGTCGAATTTCGATCAAGATACACACCCCACCTTGACCCGAACGGGGAAGGTGGGGTTCAAATTATGTCTTTTTCATGGCGTCTTTGAATGATTTGTGTTAGCAAACGCATAGCTTCCCCCTGACATTTCCCGGTACTGTCGGAAAATGCGAGAGTCAAGCGTTGCTGTTTAGAATTGGTAGATCTGTATGGATCGCGGCTCAGCTGAATAAGTCCGAGTCCCCGGCCTCAAAGGTCCAACTTTCGATATCCTGGACATTGACCCGCGCACCGGTACCGCCGGTAAAGCCAGCATAGGCCCTAGCGCCCAGTATCGAAGCCATATCGATGTTCTCGGAGAGCAGCGCCTGCCCTGATTTAGTGCCGGTATCGGACACAAAGACCTCCAGGAGATCACTGGTGCCGTGATATTCGATCCAGGCGGTGATGGAAGCACCCCCATTCAGGTCGAACCCTGCCGAGGCAAAATCCAGATGGGTGCTGACGTCGCCGTTGATTATCAATCCCACGTGATTGGCGTTCGGATCGCCGGGCCCGCGATAGGTATCAAATTCGATAGCCAGGCTGTCGGAAATTGCCAAGCCATTGACGCTGGATTGATTGCCGGCGTACCCGAGACCACCGCCGGACGCGCCGAGCGCTCCAGCGCCGTCCGCACTGCTTTGCAGCACCAAGGCGATCCCATCGGCACCGGCCGAACCGTTGCCACCATGCAATTTGAAGGTGAACTCCGTCTCGAATGACGTATCGTCAAAGACCTGGAACGCGGTTTTCAGGAAGGCGCTTCCGGCCTGTCCATTCGCCAGTGGCGTCAGGCGGAGAATATCCCCCGCTTGCTCCGCGTCGCCGTTGAGGGTTAGATCCGAAACATTCGTAAAATCCGTGAAGGCCATGGAAACCGAAGCGGCGATGGCACCTAGGCTATCAAACGGGGCATCGGAGATTTCGAGGGACCAGCTCTCGATGTCCTGGGTATTGACCCGCCCGCCAGTGGCTCCAGAGAAGCCGGCATAGGCGCTGTCGCCGAGCACGGATGTCAGATCGAAGCTCTCGGAGAAAAGCGACTCTCCTGGCTTGTTCCCGGTGCTGGATACAAATACCTCCAACAGGTTGCTCTCGCCGTCGTAGTCGACCCAGGCGGTGATGGGTGCGCCGCCATTAAGGTCGAAGCCTGGGGAGCCGAAATCGAGGTGAGTGGTTGCGTCGCCATTGACCACCAAGCCCACATGATTGGCGTCGGGATCACCGGTGCCACGAAAGGTATCGAACTCGATGGCGAGGCTATCGGTGATCGGCGTTCCCTCGGGGCCGGGGTGATTGTTGTCAAAGCCGAGGCTCCCGCCCTGCTTGCCGAGCGCTCCGACACCTTCGGGACTGCTTTGCAGCACAAAGGCGATACCGTCGGCGCCGGCGGCGCCGTCGCCACCATGCAAACGGAACGTAAACACAGACTGAAACGAGGTATCATCGTTGATTGTCAAAGAACTATCGAGAAAAGCACTGCCCACTTGAAAGCCGGTTTCTGGCGTCAGACGCAGAACACCTCCCACCCGTGCCGCGTCGCCGTTGAAGGCAAGACCAGAAACATCGCTAAAATCCGAGAAACTCCAGAATTCCGAGGCCCCGTCTCCGGGTTCGCTGCCAAACAGCTCCACAAGCTGGTCACGAGTCTTGGTAACGTCGGCGAACGCGAACTGCTCGACGTTGTTGATCCGGTCGCTGCCATCGTTCCAGG
Organism: uncultured Rhodospirillales bacterium; assembly: GCA_937127205.1. Lineage (GTDB taxonomy): Bacteria > Pseudomonadota > Alphaproteobacteria > Rhodospirillales > Defluviicoccaceae > CAKZLS01. The sequence goes on along the minus strand of CAKZLS010000101.1, from coordinate 7,443 downwards.
GGCCCGAGCCGCTGAAAAATACCGTCGTCGAAGCGTCACTATGAAATACGAACGAGTACGCGTCCAGATCGTTGGAGAACACGACCCGGTCGGCACCGCCGCCGCCATCAATGTTATCATCGCCGGCGCCGCCCTCAAGCGTGTCGGCGCCACCGGCACCTCGCAGCACGTTGTTTGCCGCGTTGCCAATGATAACATCGTTTCCGCCACCACCGGTGGCATTCTCGATGGTGACCCCGAAGGCAATCGCGACGTTCTCGACCGCAGCGCCACCGAAGGTTTTCGGGCCGATGGAGCTGAACGTACCGGCATTTAGGCTAATATTGGCCGCCAAGGATTGCTTCGAGGCGTCGAAAGTATCAACGCCGCCGGCATCCCAAACGGTCATGAAACTTTCGTTATCAGCCGGAAACGCATATGTCGTGTCGCCTGCCCGCGTGGCCGTATTGGCGCCATAAAGGTGCTGGATGGCAAGGATATCGTAAAGCATGGGCGTGCGGACGTCATCGCTGACGCCAATATACGCCGAATAGGACATCACCGTATACTTGTGGCTATCCTCTGTTGCGCTAAGCACCGCCTTTCCGCCTCCGAACGGGTGGCTGAGGCCCAGCGCGTGGCCAATCTCGTGCACATAGTTGTAGTAACCATTGGTGCCTGGAGCGGGATTATCGTAACTGGCGATGGAAGGATTGAGCCAGACGTCGCCGCCCACCGGCCCTTGGAACGGATAGTACGCCCAAGCTGACGCATCGCCGTCGGCTACCCGGCCCGAAAAAGCGACGCGAATATCGCCAACCACCGAGCCATTGTCGGGCACCTCTGCGGCAGAGATATTTGCCACCTCCGACCATGCATCCATCGCGCCGGCGAAATACTGTTGTTGTACGGAATTCAAGAACCCTACATCGGAGTCCCACGGCTCACCCGTCCCGCTTTTCGGTCCGTAGCCACCAGCTTCACTGGTCGAGAACACATTGCCCGATGCCTTCGGAAAGCTGTAGGTGACATCGAAGCTGGTGCCGGCCGGCCCACCCCATTTCACACCCTTGAGCAATGCATCTATACGGTTGTCGCCGGTAGCACCGACGATGGATACGGGACTTCCTGTTGTTGGCGTTACCATATAATCGCCTCCCAACGTTGCGGCCCCGAATGCCGGTTTCGGCGCGCCAGCGATAGCATTCCACAACAGTCGCCCAGCCACTGCGCCCAAATTCCAAGGTGCATCTCGGGCCCGCCCTCGGACGATACTAGCGCTAAATTTGGCCAAACTGATGTCGAGGCCAAGTTTCCTCTGGCTCCAGCGATCCTGTCTTCAAACTGCGTGCCGGAGTATTATTGCCTTAATACCACCATATTGTCTGCATTGTACTCAAAAATAGCTAAAAATGCAGAAATTAACATATTTTATGTGGGGTTATTGCGGATCACTCGCCCGCGCTTTTCTTGGGCAATGCAACGGAAAAGGAGCGGAATGTATGTGCGCATTGATACGGCGGCGACCATCGCCGAGTATCAAAGGTGTTCGAAAACGCGTTGGCTAATCGATCCCATGTGCTTTAGAACCCCCCTGATTCACGACAAAAAACGAATCACGGTGCGAGAGCAGGGAGAAACCGGAATGCGCGCTCTATTTGTGGCTTTGGCATTGGTCATGTTACCGACAGCGGGCTTGACGTGGTCAAAGATGGCACAAGCCGGCGACGTTCTCGACCGGATGGCCGCCCGCGGATCGGTGATCGCCGCAGCGGTCCCCGATACCTTGCCGCTGGCCGGACGCGGCAAGGACGGTAGTCTTGTCGGCTTCGATATCGAGGTTACCAGGGAAATCGCCAAGCGTTTAGGCCTTCCGGTTAAGTTTGTTACTCCCGCGTGGGAGACCATTCTCGGGGGCAGCTGGGGAGATGCGTTCGACATCGCCGTCGCTTCCATCACCCCCACCGAAGAACGCGCCCGACGGATTGCCTTCCCCGCAACTTACCGCCACGACGCCGCGGTCATGCTGGTCCACAAAGACAACCTGTCCATCCTCCAGGCGGCCGACGCATCGGGCAAAGTCGTTGGCACCAAGAAGGATACGACCTTCGAGCAATATCTGAACGGGCGCTTGCAGGTGCTGATGCTGAGAGAGCCGGTAAAATATTTGATCGCCAATCCGCAGATCAAACTCTATCCCGACAAGGAAAAGGCCATAGCGGCGTTGGCCAAAGGCGACGGGAAAGAGGTAGACGCCGTTATCATGTCCTTCGCGCCCGCACGCACGGCGATCGCCGCCGGCGCCCCGGCGCGGGTCATACCCGGCTTTCTCTTCTTCGAGCCCGTCGCGGTGGCGGTGGATCAAGGCGATCCGGACCTGGCAAGGGCCGTGGAGCGTGCCGTCTTGGAAATGGCCAGTGATGGTACTTTGGATGGGTTGTCGAGAAAGTGGTTCGGCACCGATGCGAACAACGGCGCTCTCGGCTCGGCGCAATAAAACCCGCGGGACACGGTTCCTACCCCCAAAGATACAGAGCCAGAGCGGAACCGAGAGCGAGCCCAGTCAGTAAGAGGTAAAACCGGCTGGAACTGTACTCGTCGTCTTCGGTCCGTTTATCGGCGGCGGCGGCGCGGGCGCGGTTTGTCCGGTCCAGATGTCGCGATTGCACCGCTTTCTCGAGCTCCGGAACCGTTCCCGCCGGGGAAATCTTAGCTTCAGCGTCGATCACGGCCGACACATCGGCCACCAGCTTCTGGAACGCAGGATCGGCTTCGGAACCGTCCCAGCCGCTCAGGTCAACCGCCTGGACGCTCCGCAGGCCGATAGGTGGAAGCACGGGATCGATGAACACCGGAACCAGGATGCCGCGCTTGCGTCCGTCGTCGGCTTCTTCGTAGACCCAGGTGGACTGCACCGCGGTCCGCGACCACAGGACCACCACGCTGCGCGAACTCTTGAGTGCCCGGCCGATGGCCTGCCACCAGGTCTTGCCCGCCGGTATCGACCGGTCCCAAAAGATGGACCAGCCTTGCCGCTCGAGCGCCGTCACCAGCGCCCGCGCCCGGTCGCGATCCTTGTCGTCGTAGCTGAGGAAAATATCGGCCATGCTGTGTTGACGGGTTAGCGTCGTTTCCCGTCAATGCAAGAGCGGATTGGAGGCATGTTCATTGCCGGCGGGCGACCCGGCTTCGGCCGGATCAGGCGGCAACCGCGCCTTCAGTACGTGATTCGCGACGAACTTACCGGCGTCCGTCACCGCCGGAAGCGGTCAAGACGGACGCCGGCCGCACATCATCATGGCCGGTCCTGGACACCCTTTGGCGCGCGCCCGGCGCGTTCTTGAACGCACCGGCTCTGGCTGTTAAGGGCGTGCGGGCAACACGGAAACCGACATTGTTGTTTCGGTTGTCGGGATTGTTCCTGTTGCGATTGGCCGAGCGGAGGTTCCTCGGATTGTTGTTCCAGGAGCCGCCGCGCAGCACGCGGTTGCAAGACGGGACCGGCCAGGCTCCCGCTTGGGGCCATACGGGCCATCACGGAAGTCCGGTTCCGGGGCGGAATGGAGTGCCCCACCTTGGAAAATCGCGTTTCTGAGACGCCAGGTGTTTGCATGAGAAGCGTGGGCGATCCACGCGCCTACTCTTTGCTCGACCTCCACTGACGTTGCCGTTCCGGCGCCCAACCGGTCCCGCAACCCGCGCAGACGATTGCGGAACCGCCGCACGTTGTCCTCGGGAAGCCGCCGATAACCAGGATACAATACGTATCCGAGAAAGGGCGCTGGTTCGCGTGTTGCCTGAATGCGGGTCTTCTGCGCATGAAGCGAGAGCCTGCGGCCCTGAAGGAAAACACCGATGCGCTGACGCCAGTGTTCCAGCATCGCCGGGTCGTCGTGGAACAAAGCGAAGTCGTCGACGTAACGCACGTATCCCTTGGCTCCCAGCTTTTCCTTCACGAAGTGATCCAGACCGTCGAGATAGAGGTTGGCGAAGAACTGGCTGGTGAGGTTACCGATGGGAAGTCCCCGTTTCCGCTCGAAAGGCGTCAACAGGTCGTCGCCGGGATAGTGAATGTACACCGGCTCCTGGGGGTTGGAGCCGCCGATGATCGTATCGATGAGCCAAAGCGTCCGCCCGCACGCGATACGGCGGCGCACGTCCCGCTTGAGGATGTCATGATCGATGGCGGGAAAATACCGGCGAATGTCGCAGCGAAGCACGTGGCCGAACCGGTCACGAAACTTTTCATACCGCGCCACCGCCCGATGGGTGCCCTTGCCCGCGCGGTTGGCATAGCTATCGAAGATGAACCCGCGCTCGAAGATCGGTTCGATTACGGCGCAGAGCGCGTGATGAACCACCCGGTCACGGAACGGCGCGGCCGAGACCATGCGGGATTTTGGGTCCTTGATGAAAATCGTCACATAGCCGCCGGGCTTGTAGCTTCCGTCCCGGAGTTCGCGCTCCAAACGGAGGAGCTCCTTCTCCTGATTGGCCATGAACGCCGCCGGCGCAGGCTTGTTGCGCTTGCCCTTAATGGCCTTGCGCGAGGCCGTCCGCAACGCTTGGAAGTTGGCGATATGGTCGAACAAGCTACCGTGCGTTTTCCTCGCCATCGCTTCTTTTCATCCAACCGCCGATCAAGCGCCCCAGTTCATCCAGATTGCGCACCGCGTATTCGTAGCGGCGCGCGTCGACCATTTTGAGGTCGACGCACAGCCGAAACAACAGCCGCAATTTCTCCAATCTTAAATTGACCTTACGAAGGATGGGCTTGCGGTTGCGGGTGTACGTTGCGTCAACGATTCCTTCAATCACATCAAGAGCCAGCGATTCGATGCGGTCCCCGAGAAGAAATTTCTGCGCGCGAGGGAACTTTTCCACCGTGGGTATCAGCCACAGTGTGAACTGATAGGCCTTTTCCAGCGCGACACCGGTGTGTTTGCTCCCGTCGGGCAATAGAGAATACACCTCGAAAAAATTCGACCAGGGCTCCGCCCTGGACCCAAGGGGTAAAGGGGTAAAGATTCAAGTCCTAATTAAGGGTCCGGGCAACACGGAAACCGACATCGAGGTCTCGGTAGTCGGGATTGAGCCCGTAGCGAACGGCCGAGCGGAGGTCCCCCGGATAGTCGACCCAGGAGCCGCCGCGCAGCACGCGGTCGCAGGAATCTTGCCAACTTCCTATCATTGTCGGGTAGTTTTTATGGGTCTTGTAGGCATCCCCTTTGTAGCAGTCCGCGACCCATTCCCAGACGTTGCCGTGAACGTCATGAAGCCCCCAGGTGTTGGGCGGATATCGATTCACCTCTGTCGTGGCACCGCCATTGTTCGCTTTGCTGCTATCGAACGCGTCGCCCCACCAATACGCCGTCGTGGTCCCCGCCCGCGCCACATATTCCCATTCCGCCTCCGTCAACAATCGGTAGTTCTTGCCCGTCTTGTCGGCCAACCATTGGACATAAGACCGGGCATCGTTCCAACTCACGTTGATCACCGGACGCCGGCCACGACCCCAGCCTTGATCTTCGGGGCGATGACCGCCGCATCCACCGCCGTCCACGCACGCGTCCCACTCCGCGAAGGTCACCTCGTACACGCCAACCGCAAACGGCCTCGCGATCGTTACTTGATGTTGCGGCGTTTCATCTCTAAGCCATTCCTCCTTCGCGCCAGCGGCCACAGCAGCCTTTCGCTCCTCCTGACTCGAACCCATCAGGAATGACCCCGCCGGGACAACAACCATCTCCGGGCAGATGTCACAGTCCCGGAAAGTGTCGCCGGGCCGGAGGGTTTCCGACGTACCCGCCGCAACTGGCGGCTTGGAATCCGATTGGCTTTTGCTCGTCTCGGCGGGCGGCGGTGGCGGTGTTGAGGACCGCCAGGGCTGAACAACCGCTAGCCCAATGGCCAAGAGCACGACCACCGCTCCGGCGGCAATCCACGGTGCCTTTGAAGGGGGGCCATCCGGGGGCGCGGGAGTGCCCAGGGCTGTTCGCCTCGCCGCTTCCTCCGCCTTGCGCTTGGCCGCCGCGTCCTCCTCCGCCTTGCGCTTGGCCGCCGCTTCTTCCTCCGCCTTGCGCTTGGCCGCCGCGTCCTCCTCCGCCTTTTTGAGGGCGGCTTCTTCTTTCGCCCGGCTCCGAACCTTTTCCACCGCCCGCTCGATCGCTCCGACAACTTTGTAAAGAGCTTCGTCCCGATCAGGCCATGCCGTGATTGGTATCCCGTCCGTGGGCACCGCCTGAAGTCTGCCGAGCGGTGTGTCCTGCCAGGCGCAGTAGCGGAGGATGATAGGGATCACTTGCGCCTCACCGCGATCATCCCGCTCGAGCGCTTTGGTCATTTCCTCGCCCCAGCAGTAGTCCGAGGCAATGAAATCGGAACTGACCAGCAACAGCACAATATTCGCCGAGGTCAGACGCCGGTCGATCTCGTTCTTCCAGTCGTCTCCGGCATCGATTTTGCGATCATGCCACTCCGCGATCAGTCCGTTCCGCCGCAACACCGACAAATGCGTTTCCAGCGCGCGCCGAAGATCCTCGTCCTCATGAGCATAGGAATAGAACAGGCTAACCGGCGTCGGCTGATCTCCCTGGTTCGCCATTCGCAAATTCGCCCCCTCTCAATGCTTTCGGCGCCCGTAACCCTACCATAGCTCGCCACTCTTCCGCCTAAAACGTAAAATGATTAACAGGATTTGTCGTCGCTCAACGTCGTTGCGCTGCGCTCGTGATGACGATGGGACATGTCGCGATGACGGCGGACAAGGAACACGTTCCTTGACTTGCTGTTCGCCCCGACTTATGTTCTTTTTTTGTTCCAATCCGGATTATACAATCGGTTTGTCCGGATCTCGGACTTTCCCACGGCATGTCTCTCGGCGCGCAGGCTGGTTAAAAATGTGTACTTTTGTCATCGGAAAAATTTATTTTATATCAATGCGTTATTCGGAATTCATGTTAACTTTTGTGTACATGCTCGAAAAGGCGATTCTAGGAATATCAAAGACTTAGCCTGAAAAAATGTGTGCTTTTGTGTACTTTTATGTACTTCTCACATTCGGCTGGGAGAGTATTTTTTTATATCAACCACTTAGGCGCCACGGTTGCGTAAAGGTAGTACACAAAACGACCCTGAATGTACACAAAAAGTCTACATTTTCGGGATCTTGACGACAGGGGTCTTGGGTCAAAACGGCCGGAGAGATCTCTCCCATTGCAATCGGGGTTCCGGACTCGAAGGTCTTGCCCCGGAGCCGCGTCCGTGAGAAATACTGCGGGACTCGAGATTAGGCTTGAAGGTTGATTTGATACGGGGCGATTAGGTGCCTCGTAGAGATGGGGAGGATACATGCGTTTTAGACTGGGATTGGCGCTGGCCGCCATGGCGTTCGTGTTGGTCACGGCCGGCGGGGTCGCGGCGGATACGCTGGAGCGAATCAAGGAGCGGGGAACGATCATCGTC
>CAKZLS010000100.1 GCA_937127205.1 uncultured Rhodospirillales bacterium | reverse complement strand
GCGGCGGCGAACAAGGCGTAAACCGGCAGCCTCGCCCCGCAAGACATGAACGGCGCCATCATCACCGTCATGATGCGGTCGCGGCGGTGTTCGAGAGTGCGGGTGGCCATGATCGCCGGAACGTTGCACCCAAAACCGACAATAAGCGGAACGAAGGATTTTCCAGGCAAACCGACGGTGCGCATGAACCGGTCCATGACGAAGGCGGCCCGGGCCATATAACCGGAGTCTTCCAGAACGGACAGGAACAGATAAAGACAGGCGATGACAGGGATGAAGGTGGCCACCGTCTGAATGCCGCCGCCCACGCCGTCGGCGATGACGGTGGTCAGCCACGCGGGACTGCCGATGGCGCCCAGAACCTCACTGGTCCCACCCACGAGCACGGCGCCGAACAGAATGTCGAAGAAATCGATGAAAGCGCTGCCCACGTTGATGGTGAACATGAACATCAGGTACATGATTGCGAGAAAGATAGGGATACCCAGAAAACGATTGAGTACCACCCGGTCGATCTTGTCGGAAACCGTCCGCAGCGCGACTCCCTTGCGGCGAACCGACTCTTGGATCAGGGCGTTGGCGAAGCCATAGCGCCCGTCGGCGACGAGAATGTCAACGTCCTCATCGGCCTTCGTTTCCACCGTGTCCTTTACTCTAGCGAGGGTTTCTGCGGGCACGCCGGCGCAGAGTTCAATCGCAAAGGCGTCGTCTTCCAATAGCTTGATGGCCAACCACCGTGGCTCCAATTTGCGTTCGGCCGCGACGGCGGAAACCAAAGGAACGAGTTCGCCGATGGCGTCTTCCAACTCCGGAGCAAAGCCGAAGTCCACTTCGGGGGCGCGTGGTGAAGCTGCGACGCTTTCTATGGCCGCGTTAAGTTCCGTCATCCCCTCGCCGCGCGCCGCCACCAGAGCCACGACGGGACAGCCTAACCTCTCGGAGAGTTTGCGGGCATCGATTTCAATACGGCGATCCCGCGCCACATCCATCATGTTGAGCGCAACGACGAGCGGGGTGCGCATTTCCAGGAGTTGCGTGGTCAGATAGAGGTTTCTCTCCAGATTGGATGCGTCGACGATGTTGACGATCAGATCAGCCTCGCCGGAAAGCACGTAATCGCGGGCAATCTGTTCGTCGATGGAGGATGTGGAGACCACGCCCAGCGAGTACACGCCCGGCAGATCCACAAGGGTCACCTCGGTCCCCGGCCACTGGTAAACCCCGGTCTTGCACTCGACCGTAACACCGGGCCAATTGCCCACTCGCTGGCGGGCGCCGGTCAACGCGTTGAAAAGCGTTGTCTTGCCGCAATTGGGGTTCCCAACCACGCCGACGGTGATGCGGTTCATGGATCGATCCTCTTCACGTTCAACATTTCCGCTTCGGCCTTGCGAAGCGTCATGGCGTACCCGCGTACATTGATTTCCACGGGGTCGCCCAGAGGCGCGAGGCGAACCACTTGGAATTCGGTTCCGGGGGTAAGCCCCATGGACAGAAGCTTCTCCCGGTAGGATCGATCACCTCTCGCGAGCCGCACCACCTGTCCGCGGTCCCCCACGGCCATGTCGCCAATGCTGAGAACTGTCATGCCGACCCCTCTTCCACAAGCGCGACCATGACCCGGTGTGCCATGCCGCCCCCCAGAGCAACGCGGGTATCATTGCAGGCCACCACCAAGGGTCCGCCGGCTTGGCGCTGGGTTACAGTCACCTCGCTTCCGATGGGTAGTCCCAATTCTGTCATTTTGGACATCATGCCCCGCCCACCGCTGAACGCGGTGATCCGAACCCGCTCTCCCTCGCCCGCCATGGCCAGAGGGAAGGTTTTCGCTGGAACACAGAGGCCTCCCGTTTTCGATGGGTTCCGCATCGCCAATCCCCGACTTCCCATTTGCCACCCTTTCGACAACCGTACTGCAAATGCAAACCATTCGCAATAATTACCCTGAAAAACAATAGGGGAAAGGCTAAGCCGATGAAACCCCCGCCCGAACGATTGGGTGCCGCATCAAAATTGTTGGTTTTCCAGCGAAAACGGCTAGCCGCGGCGCGGACATATCGCACTATTCGTTGTGCATTTCCGAATGCGCATGAGAGCCATGCGCTGAGTGCGGGTCTCTGCTCGGCAGCGGTCCGTTCTTGAGTTGATCGGGCCGATAGCCGTTTGAGGTCAGCCGGGTGGGCGGCGCGGTTGGATCAGTTTTGCGATGAGGCCGGTCCAGCCGGTCTGGTGCGAGGCGCCGACGCCGCGGCCCGTGTCGCCGTGGAAGTACTCGTGGAACGGCACGTAGTCACGGAAATGGGGGTCGCTCTGGTATTTCTCGACGTTACCGAACACCGCGCGCCGGCCGTTGGCATCGCGCATGAAAAGGCGCTGCAGCCGGCGGGTGATCTCTTCGGAGGCCTCCAGGATGGTGACCTCGTTGCCTGAGCCGACGGGGCATTCGATCTTGAAGTCGTCGCCGTAGTAATGATGGAACCGCTGCATGGACTCCACCAGAAGAAAATTCACCGGCATCCATACCGGCCCGCGCCAATTGGAGTTGCCGCCGAACATGTAGCTGTCGGAATCGCCTGGAACATAGCGGACCTCATGGTGCTCGCCACCGAAGTCGAACTCGAACGGTTGAGCCTCGTGGGCCTTGGACAGAGCGCGCACCCCGTGGTCGGACAGGAACTCGGTTTCGTCAAGCAATCGGGCGAACAGCCTTTTCATCCGATGACCGCGCAGCAAGGACAGAAGGTTCCGGTCGCCGACGCCGGGCTGCTCCCAGCGCGACACCAGTGCCGCGAGATCGGGCCGGTAGTTGAGGAACCACTTCAGACGCCGATGGAATTCGGGCAAGGCGTCGAGTAGTTCAGGCTCCAGCACCTCCACGGCGAACAGCGGGATCAAGCCCACCATGGAACGGAGCCGCATGGGGTAGGCTTGGCCGTCGTCGGTGCTCAGCATGTCGTAGTAGAACGAGTCTTCCTCGTTCCACAGCCCGGTGCCGCAGCCCTGGAAGTCGGTCATGGCCTCGGCGATGTGCAGAAAATGCTCGAAGAATTTGGTGGCGATGTCCTCGTAGACATTGTTGTGCAGGGCCAACTCCAGAGAGATGCGCATCATGTTGAGGCAATACATCGCCATCCACGACGTGCCGTCGGCCTGGTTGATATGGCCGCCCATAGGCAGCGGCTTCGAGCGATCGAACACGCCGATGTTGTCGAGACCGAGGAACCCGCCCTGGAAGATGTTGCGGCCTTCCACGTCCTTGCGGTTGACCCACCAGGTGAAATTGAGCAGCAACTTGTGGAATACCCGCTCCAGAAAGCGGATATCGCCCTTGCCGCCGCGCCGATTGCGGTCGATTTTGTAGACCCGCCATGTGGCCCAGGCGTGAACCGGCGGGTTCACGTCGCCGAAATTCCACTCGTACGCCGGCAATTGACCGTTGGGATGGGTGTACCACTCGCGGGTGAAAAGCACGAGCTGCCCCTTGGCGAACTCCGGATCCACCAGCGCCAGCGGCAAGCAGTGGAAGGCCGAGTCCCAGGCGGCGAACCAGGGATACTCCCACTTGTCGGGCATGGACAGGATGTCCGCGGTATTGACGTGGTCCCAATCGGCGTTCCGGCCGTGGCGCCGCTCCGCCGGCGGCGGTGGCGTGTTAGGGTCGCCAATGAGCCAGTCCCGAACGTCATAATAGTAGAATTGTTTGGTCCAGATCATGCCGGCCAGCGCCTGACGCTGAACCAGGCGGGCGTCGGCATCGGCCAAGTCGCACTGCAAGTCGCCGTAGAAGGTATCGGCTGCATTTTGGGCACGCGCGACGATGGCGTCTGCGTCATCGAAGGGCCGCCGCATTTCCGCATTGGTCAGCCGCAGCCGCAGCGTCACGGCACTTCCGCCCGCAACAGTGACGTTGAAGTGAGCAGCCGCTTTGGTTCCCGCACCGTCGAAGTTCACTGCCGACGCGTTGCCTTCGACGATGAAATCGTTGATCCCGTCCTTGAAGGTGCCCTCGGTCTGGTCGCCGCCATACAGTTTTCGGACATTAGTGTCGTTTTCGCAGAACAACAGCGCGCCGGCGCCATCGCAATACAGCCTGAAAGCCCCAAGTTCTGGGTGATGCGCCTCGAGGCTGGCGGCGTCCACCGCCGTAATGCTGGGTTTGACGGCATCCGCCGTCCAGGACCATGTGTTGCGGAACCACAGCGTGGGCAGCACGTGCAGCGGCGCCGGTTCCGGTCCGCGGTTGTGGACCGTGATGACCATAACCATGTCGTCGGGCGACGCCTTCGCGTATTCGATGAACACGTCGAAATAGCGGTCCTCGTCGAACAGACCGGTGTCGATGAGTTCGAACTCCGGCGCCAGCTTGTTAGATGGCGGATTGTCGTCGCGCAGCCGTTGGTAGGGGTAGGCAGCGTGAGGGTATTTGTAGAGCATCTTGAGGTAGCTGTGTGTCGGCGTGGCATCGAGGTAGTAATACAACTCCTTGACGTCCTCGCCGTGATTGCCCTCGGGGCCGGACAGTCCGAACATGCGCTCCTTGAGAAACGGATCGTGCTCGTTCCAAAGGGCGAGGGCCAGGCACAAATGCTGATGATCGTCGCTGATGCCGGCGATGCCGTCTTCGCCCCAGCGGTAGGCCCGGCTCCTCGCATGATCGTGGGGGAGGTGAGCCCAAGCATTGCCGTCGGCGCTGTAGTCCTCGCGGACTGTTCCCCACTGCCGTTCACTGAGATAGGGCCCCCAGCGCCGCCAGTTCGCCTTGCCGCTGTCCGCGTCCGCGAGCCTGCGATGCTCCGCCGTCGGTTTCCGAATGCTCGCCTTCCGCGCCATGATTGCCGTCCCTCCTGCTTCGATTAGCGCCTTAGCCCTGGCCCCAAGCCTAGCGCGACTCATCCCTTATCTTCCGCCAGCGGGCTACGTTGCGCTCATGCTGCTCCAGGGTGCGGGCGAACGCGTGGCCGCCCGTACCGTCGGCAACGAAATAGAATTCGTTGCTCTCGATCGGGTTGAGCGCCGCCGCAAGCGAAGCACTTCCGGGATTGGCGATGGGACCGGGCGGCAGACCGGGCGAAACATAGGTGTTGTACGGCGACTCAACAGCAAGATCCTTGCGGGTAAGCGGCCGGTTCAGCGGTCCCGAGCCGGCGGTGACGGCATAGATTGTGGTTGGGTCGGACTGCAGCAGCATATCTTTGCGCAGGCGATTGATGAACACCGCCGCTACCCGCCGCCGTTCGGCGTCCACCGCGGTTTCCTTCTCGATGATAGAAGCCAGAACAACCGCTTGCTCGGGTGTCTCCAGAGGCAGGCCGGGGGCCCGCGCGGCCCACGCTTTATCGAGTTCCGCCTCCATGGCCTCACGCATTCTCGCGATCAAATCCGCGCGGCTGTCACCAAGGGAGAAATGGTAGGTTTCGGGAAGCAGGGTTCCTTCGCCGGGCGGCGGCCCGACCGATCCGGTCAGCCCCGGCGTTTCCGCCACCAGTTCCAGCACCTGCGCGGTGGTCAGACCCTCGGGCACGGTCATCCGCCGAACCACGGTTTTGCCGGAACTCAACAGCGCGACCACGTCGGCGGCGCTGATGCCAGCGGGAAATGCGTATTCGCCGGCCCGAAGCGCTGCGTCGACGTCTTGAATGCGGGCGCCAGCGCGAAACACCAGCGGCGAGTCGATGACCCCGGCGTCGGCCAACGTCTGGGCAATGGCCTGAACGCCCGCGCCTTTGGGCACCACGACGGTGGTTTCCTCGGTCAACGGGCCCGGTTTTTCATATTGTCCAGACAGCCACAGAAAGCCCCCTGCGCCTGCACCCGCGATCAACAGAACGATGGTGAAAAAGGCGCAGCCGATGCGGCCCATGCCGCAGGCGTTCCTAGTTAACCTGCTTGAAGATCAGCGACGCGTTCGTTCCGCCGAAGCCGAAAGAATTCGAGAGCGCTGCGCGCACCGGACGTTCTTTGGCGTGGTGCGGCACCAGATCGAGGTCGCATCCTTCAGATGGATTGTCGAGATTGAGGGTGGGCGGTACCACGCCATCCTTGAGAGCCATGATGGAAAAGATTGCCTCGGCTGCGCCGGCGGCGCCGAGAAGGTGGCCGATGGAGGACTTGGTCGACGACATGGATATTGCGTCGGCAGCGTTGCCAAAAGCGCGCTTAACGGCGCCCACTTCGATTTCGTCACCCAAGGGCGTCGAGGTCCCGTGGGCGTTGACGTAGTCGACGTCTTCCGGATTCATTTCGGCGCGTTTCAGCGCCATTGTCATACATCGATAGGCACCGTCGCCGGTCTCCGAGGGAGCCGTGATATGATGGGCGTCGCCGGTCAGGCCATACCCGACCACTTCGGCGTAGATGGGCGCACCGCGCTTCTTGGCGTGCTCGTATTCCTCAAGCACCACCACGCCGGCACCTTCACCCATGACGAACCCGTCGCGGTCCACGTCCCATGGGCGCGACCCTTTGGCAGGGGTGTCGTTGAACTTAGTGGACAAGGCCTTCGCCGCCGCGAAACCCGCGATTCCGGTGCGGCAAATGGCTGCTTCGGCACCGCCGGCGATCATCACATCGGCGTCGTCCCACATGATCAACCGCGCGGCATCGCCGATAGCATGGGCGCCGGTGGCGCACGCGGTGACGGCCGAATGGTTGGGCCCCTTGAAACCATATTTTATCGAGACGTGACCGCTGACCAAATTGATCAGGCACGCCGGGATGAAAAACGGGCTTACCCGCCGAACCGATCCATTTTCCACCAATACCGAATTCTTATGGATTTCTTCCAGGCCGCCGATTCCCGAACCGATCATCACGCCGGTGCGGACCCGGGATTCTTCATCGTCGGGCTTCCACCCGGCATCGGCAACCGCCTGCTCGGCGGCGGCCAAGCCGAAGACGATGAAGTCGCCCATGCGCCGCCGTTCCTTCGACGACACCCAGTCGTCGGCGTTAAAACGGCCATCGGCTGTTTCCCCGGTGGGAACGTGACCGGCTATCTTCGCCGGTAAGTCCGAAACGTCGAAACTTTGGATCGCGCCGAGACCCGACTCGCCATTCAGCAGGCGGTCCCAGTTCGCTTTCACACCGCACCCTAGGGGCGCCACAAGGCCAAGCCCAGTTATTACTACGCGTCTCATGTTTCCGTCGTATCGTCCTATAACAACAATTCTCTGGTCTGAAACAGCCCGTCTACCGAACGGTTCGCCATTACGGCGCCGGCCGGTGGTTAGGAAGTGGCAGTCTTGATATAGTCAACCGCGTCCTTAACCGAGAGAATTTTCTCGGCCGCCTCATCCGGAATTTCGATACCGAATTCCTCTTCGAAGGCCATAACCAATTCGACAGTGTCCAAACTGTCAGCGCCCAAATCATCAATGAAGCTGGCGGATTCGACCACCTTTCCTTCTTCGACGCCCAAGTGCTCGACAATAATTTTTTTCACTCGTTCGGCGACGTCACTCATACTGTGTCCCCTCGATCCGTTTGATTGATAATGTAGATTTCATCGCTGATGATGGCTCCCCTGATGCGGCAAGCACGCTGCGGTGCAGCAAAATCCGAATTCTCGTAGCATACTTTATTGGCCTTTGCCAACGCGCAACGCTCTTTAACCCGTTCTAAGGACACTTTACACCATCGTCATGCCACCGTTTACGTGGATCGTCTGGCCCGTAATGTACGCGGCGGCGTCGCTGGCCAGATACCCAACGCACGCAGCGACGTCTTCGGGGGATCCCAATCGTCCCATAGGAACTCTGTCTAAGATTGCCTTTTGGGTCGCCTCTGGCAAGGAAGCGGTCATCTCTGTTTCGATAAAACCCGGCGCAACACAGTTCGCCGTAATGCCTCTGCCGGCGACTTCCTGCGCCAAAGCCTTGAACATTCCGATCATGCCGGCTTTGGACGCGGCATAATTCACCTGTCCCGGATTTCCGGTGACACCAACGACCGACGTAATTCCGATGAACCGCCCCCAGCGCCGCTTCATCATGCCTCGAAGGGCCGCGCGGGTGAGTCTGAACGCCGCCCCGAGATTGACATCCATTACCGTCCGCCAATCATCGTCCGACATCCGCATCAACAGGCCGTCGCGAGTGACGCCGGCATTGCTGACAATAATATCGAGCCCGTTCAGCTGCGATTCGGCGTCGCGGATTAGCGCTTCCGCGCCGCCGTCGCTGCCAAGGTCCGCGGGAACGACGCGGGCCGATTCGCCAATCTGATCGGCCAGGGTCTCGAGCGCGGGCACGCGCGTGCCGGACAAACCGACCACGGCGCCCTGACGCGCCAGGGTATGGGCGATGGCGCCACCGATACCGCCGGACGCTCCCGTCACCAGCGCTGATTTCCCGCTCAAATCGAGCATATTCGCGTTCCCGAGCACCTTGGAATTCGGCAATGGAGTATGAAGAAGCACAACGCCCAACCCTCCGCGGACGAAGCAGCCCCCGACGGCGCTCCAACTCTTTGGGCACCCGGCGGCCGGTTAGCCGTCACAGCGGAGAAAGCTGACGATCCTCCAATAGGCCATTGCCTTAGTCTTTTGTTCTACCGATGTCATAACGAGCCGTTCCGTCCTGTCAAGCATCCGTCTTGGGCACCAACCGCCAAAAACCGGGCCCATGCCCCTGTGATTTGCCGCCATTTGACGATTTGGTAGGCACAGAGGGGCGTCCATTCGCGCGGAGCACCGCTTGCGCAAAGGGTCCAGTCATGTTTTATTGCCGCCTCAATTCTCCTTGCCGGACGGTTCCGGCTATGCCGGGCGATAACCCGGATGAGACAATCCAGAGGGAGTTTGGCCATTGCCTTACTACGAAACCGTGTTTATCGCACGGCAAGATATATCCGCGACTCAAGTTGACTCACTCGCGGACAATTTCACGAAAACCATCGAAGATCAGGGCGGACAGATCGCCAAGCGCGAGGTTTGGGGTTTGCGCCCGCTTTCCTATCGAATGAAAAAGCAGCGCAAGGGGCACTATGTGCTGTTCAATATCGATGCTCCCGCCCCCGCCGTTCATGAAATGGAACGTCAGATGCGAATCAACGAGGACATCCTTCGGCACATGACCATTCGGGTCGACGAGCTGGAGGAAGGTCCCTCGGCGATGATGCAGATGCGGGCGGGACGTGGCGACGACCGTCCTCGGCGCGACGATCGGTTCCGCTCGAACCAGCGGCCGGCGGAAGCGGAGAACAGCGCGCCCAAGCCCGCCGAACCTGCCAAGGAAGCGGCCGAGAAAACCGAGGCTGCGGCCGCGGACCAGGAAGGAGAAAAGGAATGAGCGCGCAACGCAGGCCTTTCTTCCGGCGCCGCAAGACCTGTCCGTTTTCCGGGGCCAATGCACCGAAAATCGATTACAAGGACATCAAGCTGCTGCAGCGGTTCATTTCGGAGCGGGGCAAGATCGTGCCGAGCCGAATCACCGCGGTGTCCGCGAAGAAGCAGCGGGAACTGGCCAAGGCCATTAAACGGGCCAGATTCCTTGCCTTGCTTCCTTATGTCGTCAAGTAAACGACCGTGCAGGATCGCCCACAGGGAACCCTAGGCCGATGACCCACCTCTCGGGTGATGCGGACGAGGCTCCTGCGAAATCTGGAAACACCCAATGAACAAAGCCGCGCTGATTGCCATCGGCGGAGGAGGCCTGAGCGCCGCCGCGACGATGGCGGGCCTGTTCGGTTTGCCGGGAGGGTTCTTGTTGGCCTACTTGGCTCCGCTGCCCTTGTTGATGGTGGGCCTCGGCCTCGGTCCGGCCGCGGTTTTGATCGCGGCGCTGACCGGCGTGGCGGCCGTGGGTTTGCTCGGGGGCATTGCCTCGGCCGGGGTGTATGGCGGCATGCACGCGTTTCCGTCGTGGTTGTTGGTCCGTCAGGCTCTCACCCAGCCAGCGGGTCAGGGCGAGACGGCAACGGAGTGGTATCCGGTGGGCGCGGTGCTCTGCTGGCTTACCGTTATCGGCGCGGCCGCTGCTGTTACAACAGCATGGTCCTGGCAAGGCGCGGGCGGCATCGAGGATTCGGTCAAAGGCCTGCTGGAAACGGCCCTGTCGGCCGCCGCGCCGACCCTCGGCGATATGGATCGGGAAACCTTCATTTCGGTCATGGCACCCATGTTCATCGGCATGACCGCCACGAGTTGGTTGTTGATGATCATGCTGAACGGCATGCTGGGACAAGCGTTTTTGGCACGGCGGGGGTGGGCGATTAGGCCAACGCCGCGTTGGTCGGAACTGACCCTCCCCGACTGGATATCCTGGTTGCTGGCGGGCGCCGCGGCGGTTGCGTTGTTTGGGTCCGGCGACTTTGAGTATCTGGGGCTCAATCTTGTGATCATATTCGCCGCCCCCTTCTTTTTCTTAGGCCTGGCGGTGATTCACACACTGGTCCGCCCCCTCCCCGCGCGGGGATTTTTTCTGACAGCCTTATACGTCGCAATGGTTCCGTTCTTTTTGCTTGTTGGCGTCGTCGTCGCGGGATTGGGCGTTATTGAACAATGGGTGGGAATCCGCTCGCGTGTTGCGAAGGCCGGCCCCACACAAAGGAGCGAATGATGGAAGTTATTCTTTTGGAACGGGTCGAAAAGCTCGGCCAGATGGGCGAGGTCGTCAACGTCAAGACCGGCTTCGCGCGCAATTACTTGTTACCCAAGAAAAAGGCGGTGCGGGCCACCGAAGACAACCGCAAGCGGTTCGATGAGCAGCGCGCTCAGCTTGAGGCCACCAACTTGGCACAAAAAGCCGAAGCCGAACGGGTAGCCGAGCCGCTGGACGGCATGATGGTGGTGCTCATCCGCCAAGCCGGAGAAAGCGGCCAGCTTTATGGCTCGGTCAACGCCCGCGACGTCGCCGAGGCAGAGGACGAGACACCGCCCGAGGTCGAACAGGACCGCGGCAAGGCGGCGCTGACCGAGCTGTCGTCGCTCTAGCCGGCCCGCCGCAGCGAAGACCTCACGCGCTCGGGACTGGCTCTCGGAGCTCGGGGAGCTGGTCACCATCGAAGCCGTCGGCCGCGACGACGTGG
>CAKZLS010000099.1 GCA_937127205.1 uncultured Rhodospirillales bacterium | reverse complement strand
CCGTCGCGGCGGGCGCCCGCGGCATCGGAGCCGGAAATGCAGGCAAAGAACCCACATCCGAGGACGGTGGCGGTACCGAAACCGGCGCGAAAGCCGCCCGTGGTGGATTCAGCGATGTCGAGCAGTTTGTCGGAAAGTCCGGTTCGCACCAGAACGTCGCCGGTCAGGATGAACAGGGGAACCGCGATCAAGGCAAACGCGTCGATACCGTCGAACAAAGATTCCCCGACCAATGAGAGCGGCAGGACTTCGGTAAAGACCAGCATTGCCACCGCCCCGAGTCCCAATGACACCCAGACCGGCACGGCCAGCGCGATCAACAGAATCATTCCGATAAGCGGTACGTAGAATTCCCAGCCCAGTTCCAACGTCGATTGCTGCATGAGGTATTGCTGAAGCATGACGACTCCTAGTCGAAGAGTTTCTCGCCTTCGTAGACGGCCTTACCGGTTCGAATGCCACGCACGTCGCGCCAGATCGATTGCAGCAGACGGAGGGTCATCAAGGAAAAGCCGAGCGGTACGGCGGCCAGGAACCAGGCTTGGCTGATGCGCAGACCGTGGGTCACGGAGCCGAATTTGATCGATGTTATGACCGGTTCGATGGACCAGTAGAGCGCGATGACGGCGAGGATCAGCGTGCAGATGTCGCCGAACAGGTAGATCACGCTTTTTGCCGTGGGTGGCACGTAGTGCAGGATGACGTCGATGCGCATGTGTGCCCGATTTCGAATGGCGGCGGACGCCCCGATCCAGGCGAGATAGATGAACGCGTAGCGGGCGATTTCCTCCCCCCAGATGGAAGAGTAGGAGAGGACGAAGCGCCGGATCACCTCCATGGCGATGGTGACGACGATGGTGGAATAGAGGACGAGCAGCAACCAGCGCTCTCCGTCCCGGTCGACTTTGGCAAGAAAATCGCGCATGGCGGCCTCTTGGTGTCGAGTTACGGCGGTGATGTCTGTTGGGTGGCCCCGCCCCGGCGAGACCACCCCAGGACACGGCTAGACGTCGTGAACGTAGTGGCGGCCAGGTGTGTTAGCCGCCTCGAGCAGCGCGTCGAACTTGGCGGTGGAACCTGCCAGCGTTTTCTTGAAGTCATCCCAAGCGGGCAGTTGGTGGCCCGCCTTGGCGACCCACTCTTCCATCTCCGCATCGGTCGGCGCATAGAACTGGACGCCGCCCTTGCCCAGCTCGGCCATAGCGTAGGCTCGTGCCGCCGGGACCTTCGCCAGGTTTTGCTGCGCGGTGATCTCGCTGGCGAATTCGATGCCTTCCTGGACGTCGCCAGGCAGGCCGTTGAACCATTCCAGATTGCACGAATACACCTGGGAGTCCGGCACGGCGGCGTTGAAGGTGACCCAGGAGAGAACGTCTTTGAAGCCGAACACGTAAAGCGCCTCGACCGAAGGATCGAGAGCGTCGGCAACGCCCTGTTTGATGGCGGAGGGTGTTTCGCCCCAGGCGACCGGTGTCGGGTTGGCGCCGAGGAGGCGATAGAACTGGGCCAGGATCTCCGAGCCCGGCACGCGGAACTTGATGCCTTGCATTTGCGCTGGGGTTTTGATCGGGCCGTCAATGCCCTGGCGTAACGCGACCACGCGGGGGTCGATGACCACATACCAGAGCGGCTTGAATCCCTTGGCCTGCACTTGCGGATTAACCTCGTCGGCCCACGTTTTCGAGTTGACGAGATTGACGAATTTTTGGTTTTGGCCGCACCAGTAGGGAATATTGATCAGGTCGACGACGGGGGCGAACGACGCGAAGTTCGACAGCGAATGTTGAGCTGCTTGGATGGTGCCGCCCTGGACCTTGGTGACCAGCGCGCCGCCGGTGCCGAGCTGTCCGCCCGGCGAAAGTTTTACGTACACTTGCCCGTTGGTGGCGTTTTGGATGTTTTCCTTGAAGTCGAGCTGCATGATCGGATAGCTGCGCGACGCCCCCAGAATGTAGGCCGTCGCCACGTTCATAGTGAACTTGGCGGCTTTCTGCCGCTCACGGTCTTCGTTGGCCATCTGCGCCGCCGCTTCCCGGGGTGTCAGAACACCGGCGGCCCCGGCGACCACCGCAGCGGTAAATCCGAACTTGCTCACAAGCTCCATGAAGTGACGTCGTTCTTCGGACTGCAAAGTTTCTTTGCGTTTTTTGATAGACATTCTTTTCCTCCCGCACCTGGTTATTTGGCCATGTCCTCTCGAGGACGGTCCATAGACTCGGCCTTCAACTGCTTTTCCTTGCTGAGCGTTCCGATCACGAAACAGATCGAGGCCGCGAGCAGAGTGAGAAATTCCGGCACGTCGCCGATGGACAGCGGTTCGCTGGCGCCCATCACGGCGGCCACTTTGCCGACGATAACGTTGGTGAGGTAGAGGCCGAAAAAGATCGCGGATGCCACTAAGGCTATACGACCGATACGGTCTTGCGACTTTGCCATGTCTCCTCCCGATGTTTTGTCGATCTTTGTTGTCGATCCGCTTTTTGTAAGCGCTTACATTATGAACTATCATATTGAAGATTGATGTGTCAAGTGCGCACTCGCAGTTTGGTTGACGGCGGAACAAAATCACCTTAAGTCAATATTTTAGTTGATAGTGCCAATGATTTTTAAGAAGCACGCTTATGGTCGCCATCGCCAAGCAGGTTCGAAAGCGCTTACAAAAGCGCGGAGATAGCTCACCGACTTTGAGTGACGTGGCGACACGCGCGGGCGTCTCGACCGCAACCGTTTCGCGTTGTCTCAATGCGCCCAAGACGGTTCGCCCGGCGATGCGCGAAAAGGTCGAACAAGCGATCGACGCACTCGGATACGTGCCTCACGGGGCGGCGCGGGCGCTTGCCTCGCAGAGGACCCATACGATCGGGGCGGTGATCCCGACAATTGACAACGCGATTTTTTCAAAAGGACTGCAAGCCCTGCAGCTCCGCCTCGGCGAGTCGGAATACACGCTGCTTCTCGCCACTTCAGAATACGACATCGGCCGCGAACGCGAACAGGTGGAAAGCTTGGTCACGCGGGGCGTGGACGCCATGCTGCTTGTCGGCCAGTTGCATGCGCCCCAGGTGCATGAGCTGCTTCTCGATAAGAACATTCCGTATGTTCACACCTGGGTTTTCGACGGAGCGAGCGATCATCCGTGCGTCGGCTTCGACAATCGCGAGGCGGCTCGCCGAATAGCGACATACCTGCTCGAGATCGGTCACCGGGACATCGGTATGATTACACCGATCGCGCAAGGCAACGATCGTGCGTCCGATCGGATCCTGGGCGTCAGGAACGCTTTTGCGGCTTACGATGTTGAGCTTCCCGCGAACCGTTTGCTTGAATGCCCTTATTCCGTGGCGCACGCGCGCCGGCGTTTTCGCGCGATCATGTCGGGAGAATCACCGCCGACAGCGGTCATTTGCAGCAATGACATCCTGGCCCTGAGTGCGATGATCGAGGGCCGGGCGCTCGGTCTTGACATCCCGGGCGACGTCTCCGTCACCGGTTTTGCCGACTTGGAATTCGCCGAGCACTTCGAACCCGGTTTGACGACCATGCACATTCCCGGCGAGGAGATGGGTGTCTGCGCTGCCGAGTACTTGCTCGCCCGCCTGTCGGACGAACCGGTTCCCTCGAATATGGAATTCGAGGCGAGCTTGATCGTGAGAGGGACGACGGGCCCGCCACTCGTCCGGTGACGGCTCGCCTCTAGTCGCGAACCACAAGGACCGAGCACTGGGCATGGCGAACCACACGCGCTGCGTTCGGTCCGAGCAGATAATCCTTCAGCTCGGGACGGTGCGAGGCCATGACGATCAAATCGGCGTCAATGGTCTCGGCGGCACCGAGGATTTCCTGATAGACGGTTCCCAGAGTGACGACGCGTTGGACCTTCACATCTTCGGGAACGTGCTGTTCAACGAACGCTCGCAGACCCTCTAGGAGGTCGTTCTCCAATTTTTCCTCATATCCCTCCGGAAAGAATTGACCGACGAAGGACATCCCGAAGCTTGGAGCCACGGTAATGACGTGAAGGATTGAACCGAACGCGTGACAGTACTCCACCGCCGTCGGTAGCGCTTTTTGCCATGAGCTGTCGTCGTTCAAGTCGACGGCCAGCAGAATGTCTTTGTACATAATTTCCCTTTATCGAGTTTTTGTCGTCCGGCGAGATTGCGAACCCCGAGACACGGACGAAACGCAATGCGGTTGCCGACCTCACATCGACTTCGTCGCACCAATATGCACGGAATGTATTGGATAAGGCGGCCTTCGTCCACGCGCACAGGTTCTGGATTTATTCAGCGTCGACAAGATCACGGTTTGGCTCTGTGGTGTCCATTCTCATTTCGGCGGCATGAAGTGCGCGGTGTCGGGAAGGAACCGCGCCCCTGAGATCTTCAAGAAATCCCACATTGCCTGTGGCGCCGGCAACAGCCGCTTGTCCTCGCGTTTGACCACGAACCACGTCCGCATGACCGGCAGATCGGCCACATTGAAGGCGGCGAGCCGGCGGTCGTTGATCTCCGCGGCGACCGTGTGCGCCGAAATGACGGCGATCCCAAGTCCGGCCATGACCGCCTGTTTGATGGTTTCATTGCTTCCGATCTGCATGCCAATACGCGGCTCGATGCCGGCCCCATGAAACAGCTCCTGCATCAGCGAACGGGTACCGGAACCCTCTTCGCGAAGGACGAAGGTTTCCTTCGATAGGTCTTTGAGCGTCAATTTCAGACGCTTTGCCAACCGGTGTTCGGGGGGGCCGATAATCACAAAGGGATGATCGCCGAATGCCGCGTTCTCCACCTCGAATGTCTTGGGTGGACGGCCTGTAATCGCCAGGTCGAGTTCGTAGGATTCCAACCGGGCGACGATGTCGTCGCGGTTTCCGACGGTCAGCCGCACGTCCACCCGCGGATGCTGCTCCGCGAATTCGGCAAGGGCCCGCGGGGCGAAGTATTTGGCGGTGCTGGTAACGCCGACATTGACGCGCCCACCCTCGACGCCTCTGAGATTTGCGAGCACTTCCTCACAGTCGGCGAGCGATGCCTCGATCCGTTGAATCTGCGCCAAGACTTCGCTGCCGGCTTCCGTTGGCCGAAAACCGTCTCGCGCCCTTTCCAGGAGAGGGATACCGGCGAGATCCTCGATGGACCGCAGTTGCATGGTGATCGCCGGCGGCGAGACATTGAGCTCCCGGGACGCCCCCACCACCGAGCCCGTGCGCGCAACGGCGGCCAAGACCCGGAGCTGTTTCAAGGTAACGTTACGCATGGCGCCATTAAGTTTTTCTTTCGACAGTACAAAGTTAATTCGAATTTACTAAATCGTCCAGATCCCGCAGCATCGTTGTGGAGATTGATCGAGCGACTGCCTCCGGGACCCAGGCCATTTGAATTCCGTATTAAGCGGGAACGAGGCTGAAACACAGGGAAATGCTGCAGCGCTCCAGGGAGAGAACGATGCAACAGCAGGCCTCGCTCGCAGATACTCTGGGTGGTTGGGCGCGCACCGACAAGTGCCGCCGGGACATCGCCAATACCGTCATGGAGATCGCCGAGGCAGGCCGGCGCATTTCCGAGCTGATCGCACAATCCCCCGACCAAGACACGCTGCCTGCCGGCTCGGACGCGTCGTGCGAGGAGCAGATTCGGCATCTTACCGCGAGCGCTAAAGCCTTGTTGCTCGATGCTTTGAGCCGGGCCCCAGTAGCGGTGATCGCGGAAAACGAGCTTGGCATTGTGAATGTCCGTCCGGGCAAAGAGGCTCTGTGTGCTGCGCTCATGCCCCTAGACGGCGTTTCCGATATCGAGACGCACGGGACCGTTGGTACAGTCTTTTCGCTTCTTCCAGCACTTTTCGACGGAAACCGGCCCAGTATTTCTTGCCTCTTGCAACCGGGAACCAAGCAGGTCGCCGCCGGCTACATCGTCTACGGGCCGCGAACATCCCTAACGCTGACGCTCGGCGAGGGAACTCAAGTCTTCACCCTGGATCGGCGGTCGGCGACTTTCCGGCTATCGGAGGCGCGTCAGTACACCCCGACGGAGACGCGCACGATCGCAATCGACGCTTCCAATGGCGCGCTGTGCGAGCACCCGATCAAAAGTTATGTGGACGATTGGATCACACGCGGCAACGGGCGCCTCGAAACAAGCATTCAGGTGCATCGGAACGCGTCGCTGGTGGCGGCCTGTCATCGGGTTTTGCTCCGAGGCGGTATGCAAATCTACCCGGCGGAGGTTGGGGACCGCGGGACAGTGGGCAGCTTAAGCCTCGTCTTTCAGGCCAACCCCATCGCCTGGCTGGTGGAACAGGCTGGAGGTGCGGCGTCGACGGGCATCCAACGATTGCTCGAAATTATTCCTTCGACCCTCCATCAGCATACGCCCTTGGTTTTTGGTTCGCGCGAGCAAGTCGAGGGGCTTGAGCGTTTTGCGACCGATCACCACGCCAGCGCGCCGCGTTCCCCGCTGTTCTTTCACCGCGGACTCTTCCTGGCCGACGAGAAGACCGAAAACGGTGTCCGCTAAGCATCCCATCATCTCGGTGACCGGTTCTTCGGGCGCGGGAACCTCGTCGGTGCAGCGCACGTTCGAGCAGATCTTTCACCGGGAGCGGGTCAACGCGGCCATGATCGAAGGTGACGCCTTTCATCGCTACGACCGCGCCGACATGAAGCGCGCGATGGCCAGCGCGGCTGACGACGGCAATCCTCACTTCAGCCATTTTGGTCCCGAAGCGAACCTCTTGGAAGAGATCGAAGCGGTTTTCAAACAGTATAGCGAGACGGGAACAGGTAAGACCCGGCACTACGTCCACGATCTCGAAGAGTCGGAACGTTATGGAACGGAACCCGGCACCTTTACGCGCTGGGAAGAGATGCCCCCGGACACCGACCTGCTGTTCTATGAAGGTCTTCACGGAGCGATCGTAACCGACAGCGTCAACGTCGCTCAGTACGCCGACCTCAAGATCGGCGTCGTGCCGGTCATAAATCTCGAATGGATCCAAAAAATCCACCGCGACCGTGCCGCTCGCGGGTATTCGACCGAAGCGGTGATGGACACCATCCTGCGTAGAATGCCGGATTACGTTCGCTACATCGTTACCCAATTCACCGAAACCGACATCAATTTTCAACGGGTGCCGACCGTCGACACGTCGAATCCGTTTACCGCTCGATGGATCCCAACCGCCGACGAGTCCATCGTCGTAATCCGTTTCAGGGACCCGCGCGGAATCGATTTCTCGTATCTGACGTCGATGATCCACGACAGCTCTATGTCACGGGCTAATTCCATCGTCATTCCCGGCGGCAAGCTCGATCTGGCCATGCAGCTCATCTTGACGCCGATGATCCAACGGCTTGTCGAACGCAAGCGCCGGGCAGCCTGATGCCATGCGCACCTTTAGGACAATACGCAATTGGACCAACGTTTCACGAAACAAGCAACGAATAGCCCACCGCTCTAACCCAGGAGGGAGAGGCAGATGAGTGTTCCAGCAGCAGAAGTCGCGCCAAGGTTCGATCCAGAGACGGAAGTCACCGAGGAGGACCTCGCCAACGCCGTCCGGGTTCTTTCGGTGGATGCGATCGAGAGGGCGAAGTCCGGGCATCCCGGCCTGCCCATGGGAATGGCAACGGCGGCGACCATATTGTGGACGCGATACCTCAGTTTCGACCCGACCCGACCTTATTGGTACGACCGCGACCGGTTCGTGCTTTCGGCGGGACACGGATCGATGCTGTTGTACGCGCTGCTTTACCTGACCGGTTACGAAGACGTCACCATCGACGAGATCAGGAACTTTCGCCAGCTCGGCTCCAAGACACCGGGACATCCTGAATTCGGTCACACGACCGGCGTGGAAACCACCACCGGTCCGCTCGCGCAAGGACTCGGCAATGCTGTCGGCATGGCCCTCGCCGAGCGCCTTCAGAACCGGCGCTGGGGCGACGATATCGTCAGTCATTACACCTACTGCATCGTCGGCGATGGATGTCTGATGGAGGGGCTCAGTCACGAGGCCATCTCACTCGCCGGCGCTCTTGGCCTCTCCAGGCTGATCGTGTTGTGGGACGACAACGAAATCTCCATCGACGGACCCATGTCGCTGACCTCGACCGTCAATCAGTGCAAGCGTTTCGAAGCGTGTGGTTGGGATACCCAGGCGGTGGATGGCGAAGATCCGGAAGCGGTAGCGCGGGCCATTGCGAGCGCTCGAAAATCCAATATGCCATCGCTGATCGCGTGCCGCACGACCATCGGCAAGGGCGCGCCCACCAAAGCCGGAACGGCGGCCGCCCATGGTTCTCCCCTCGGCGAGGCTGAGGTGGCGGGCCTCCGGTTGCAATTGAACTGGCACCATCCGCCGTTCGAGATTCCGGAGCACATTCTGTCCGCGTGGCGCCATCTCGGCGAACGCAACACACCCGTACGCGAGGCCTGGGAACGCCGGTTCTCGGACCTTCACGATGCCGAACGCGAAGAGTTCCGGCGGACCAACGGGGGCCGTCTCGGGCACGGCTGGGAATTCCCCATTAACGAGTTCAAGCGGAAGCTTTCCGAGGAGCAGCCCAAATGGGCAACCCGAAAAGCTTCCGGAGAGATCCTCGATGTCATGACCGAATTTTTTCCGGAGTTGATCGGCGGATCGGCCGACCTGTCCGAGTCGGTGAACACCAAGACCAAGCGCACCCGTTCCATCACCGCGGGAGATGCCTCCGGCCGCTACATCCACTATGGGGTGCGCGAACATGCCATGGCGGCGGCTATGAATGGGATGGCGCTGCACGGCGGGTTCATCCCCTACGGCGGCACATTCCTGGTGTTTGCCGACTACATGAGATCGGCGATGCGGATGTCGGCGTTGATGAAGCAGCGGGTCATTTACGTTCTGACTCACGACTCCATCGGCGTCGGCGAGGACGGCCCGACC
This sequence comes from uncultured Rhodospirillales bacterium, assembly GCA_937127205.1. Classification (GTDB taxonomy): domain Bacteria; phylum Pseudomonadota; class Alphaproteobacteria; order Rhodospirillales; family Defluviicoccaceae; genus CAKZLS01. The sequence continues at coordinate 3,999 of CAKZLS010000099.1, read as the reverse complement.
CACCATCCGGTGTCCGCCTTGTCGATGCTGCGTTCCATGCCGAACCTGCTCGTTTTCCGCCCCGCCGACGCGGTGGAAACGGTCGAGTGCTGGCTGGCCGCATTGAGGGAGCGGGCCACGCCGTCTTGCATGATTTTGACCCGCCAAGCCGTTCCCACCGTGCGGACCCAGCATGAAGACCGGAACCGCTGCGCCCGCGGCGCGTACGTTCTCTCCGAACCCGAAGGCGGGCGCGAGGTGACCTTGCTGTCTACCGGTTCCGAAGTGTCGCTGGCCGTTGAGGCGGCGGCGATGCTCGCCGAGCAGGGCATTCGCGCCGCCGTCGTTTCCATGCCATGTTGGGAACTGTTCTACAAGCAGCCGGAGGCCTATCGCCAAAAGGTTCTCGGCGATGTACCTCGGATCGGGATCGAGGCCGCGGTTCGCTACGGCTGGATCGAATGGATCGGCGTCGACGGCGCCTTCGTCGGCATGCACAGCTTCAGCGCTTCGGCGCCGGCCGAAACCCTCTACCGCCACTTCGATATCACCGCTGACGCCGTGGTCCGCCACGCGCGCCGGCTGCTGGCTGAAAAGGAGTAAAACGATGAGCGTGACAACCTACGACGCAGGCGTTCAAGAGTACCGCTTAACCTATTGGGATCCGGAATATGCGCCGAAAGACACGGACCTGCTTGCGTGTTTCAAGATCACCCCGCAAGAAGGCGTGTCTCGAGAGGAAGCGGCGGCGGCCGTTTGTGCTGAGTCGTCGACCGGCACCTGGACCACGGTCTGGACCGACCTGCTTACCGATCTAGACCACTACAAGGGCCGGGCCTACGCCATCGAAGATGTGCCCGGTGATACCACGTGCTTTTATGCCTTCGTTGCCTACCCGCTCGATTTGTTCGAAGAAGGCTCCGTCGTTAACGTTTTGACGTCGCTGGCCGGCAACGTGTTCGGTTTCAAGGCCATTCGAGCGCTGCGCCTCGAAGACCTCCGTTTCCCGTTGCATTACGTGCTGGGTTGCGGCGGTCCGCCCAACGGGATGGGCGTCGAACGCGACAAGCTCAACAAGTACGGACGTCCGCTGCTTGGCTGCACCATCAAACCCAAGCTGGGTCTGTCCGCGAAAAACTATGGGCGCGCCGTCTACGAGTGCCTGCGCGGCGGCCTCGACTTCACCAAGGACGACGAGAACGTCAACTCGCAGCCTTTCATGCGGTGGCGGCAGCGTTTCGAGTTCGTCGCCGATGCCGTCAAGTCGGCGGAAGCCGAAACGGGCGAGCGCAAGGGGCATTATCTCAACGTGACCGCACCGACGGTGGAGGAAATGTACAAGCGCGCCGAGTTCGCCAAGCAGCTTAATATGCCGATTATCATGCACGATTTCCTGACCGCTGGCTTCACCGCGCACACCTCGCTCGCAAACTGGTGCCGGGAAAACGGGATGCTGCTTCATGTGCATCGAGCGCTGCACGCGGTACTCGACAGAAGCCGGTATCACGGCATTCATTTCCGGGTCCTGACGAAATGCCTCCGGCTTTCGGGGGGAGATCACCTTCATTCCGGAACCGTCGTCGGTAAGCTTGAGGGCGACCGAGAGGCGACGCTCGGCTGGATCGATCTGATGCGCGAATCCTTTGTGCCGGAGAACCGCGCCCGCGGCATTTTCTTCGATCAGGATTTCGGTCACATGCCCGGACTGTTTCCGGTTGCTTCGGGCGGTATCCACGTCTGGCACGTCCCCACCTTGGTGTCGATCTTTGGCGTCGACGCGGTCATGCAGTTTGGTGGCGGAACCCTCGGTCATCCGTGGGGCAACGCGGCGGGCGGTGCCGCCAATCGGGTTGCCGTAGAGGCGTGCGTCCAGGCGCTCAACGAAGGCCGCGATGTCGCGCGTGAGGGCACGGAAATCCTGAACGCCGCGGCCGAGCACTCGCCGGAACTGGGCGCCGCGATGGAAACCTGGAAGGAAATTAAATTCGAGTTCGACACCGTCGATAAGCTCGACGCGGCGGTGGGATAAATGGAGCTGGATTACGGAAGGAGTTCCGAGATGGATATGGCGATACAACCCTACGGCTCCCGCAATGGAGAGCCTGCTTCGAAGAAATGCGGCACCTTCTCCTACCTGCCGGAGATGGACGCTAGTGCGATCCGCAAACAGGTAGACTGCGCGGTGGGACGCGGTTGGAACTGTGCGATTGAACACGTCGAACCGTACCGTGCCAACGAACACTACTGGTACATGTGGAAACTTCCGCTGTTCGGCGAGCGCGACGTCAATGTGATCATGAACGAGTTGGCGGAATGCCGAAACGCGTGCCCGGACGACCACATTCGCATTATCGGTTACGACAACAATCGGCAAACTCAAGGCCTCTCCATGGTGGTGTATCATGGACGGGAATAGGGGGGGAGACAAAGGCATGATTATCGAGGAGCTCATCGCTGAATCGCGCTCCGATTTTCTCACGGTTTTGCCGGACCATTCGGTGATGGAAACCGCTCAGCTGTTCGGTCAAAGGCGGACCGCCGTAATCGTTGTGTGCGGCAACGATGGCCTCATCGAGGGTGTCGTATCGCTGGGGGACATTGCCTATAGCATCGGTGAGGAAGGCGCTGAAGCCGTGGGCCGCCCCGTCAAGCAAGTCATGACCACGGACGTGATCAGCTGTGAACCATCGGACGATATCGAGTCCGCGCTCCACAAAATGAACGATCTGGGGGTTCGTCACCTGCCCGTGGTCGAGAACGGCAGGGTGGTTGACGTGGTCTCGCACACGCGGGCTCTCGAGGTTCTCTACAAAGGCGCCGCGCTCGATTTCGCCCAGCTTCGCAGTTACGTCTTCAAGTCGGGTGGACGGTACTGAATCTGTATCGGTTGGCAACCGCTAAACACGGTGTTCGCCCGAAGACGACCCCGGCGACCCCGCGCGAATGCAATTCTAGGAAACATTGATCTGGAAACAGAAGGACGAACAACATGGCCATTCAAGGTATAAGCCGCATCATCAACGCGCCCCGTGATCTCATCTTCGATCTGGTCGCGGACGTCGAGATCTACCCGAAATTGTTTCCGCTTTGGCGCGATGCCAGGGTGCTCCAGCGTGACGGCGACAGTTACGTTGCCAGCCAGGAGGTTGGCAACGGAGACACCATCGAACAATTCCGATCCCACACCAGCCTAACGCGGCCGACGCACATCGACGTGACGTCGGAAGACGAACTGTTCAAAGAGTTCCACATTCGCTGGGACTTCGATTCGGTCGGCGAGAAGTGCCGGGTTGCGCTGGCGATCACGTGCGCGATGAAGGCGCGGTCCCTGCAACCGCGTATCGATCAATTGTTGTTGCGCTCCCCGCTTTCCATGCTTCTTGCACTGGAAGACCGCGCCGCTTTCATGCTGGCCACCCCCGGCGGGGAGCGCTCAATGCAGATCCCTGCAGGTCAATAGCTTCCGTCTTGAGAGACCCCGCAGACCGAACAATCAGCCCCGCGGTATGGCTGTTCAGTCAAATCAGAATTGACAACTCCCAGTCGAGGATCTCATGGGCATTGGTGAGGCCGCCGTTGCCGGCACTGAAGCCGGCATAAGCGGTATCGCCGAGGATACCGTCCAAGTCGCCGACGTTGACCGCCAGGATTTCGGTCTTGGTCTGAGCGAGATCCAAGTTGGCGATGAACACCGATAGATCGTTTGTCGAGCCGTCATATTCGATCCAGGCCCGGTATTCGTCGCCGTTGTTCAGATCGACACCGGCGGGAAGCGTGGCCTGCGTCGCCAATGCGTTGCTTACGCTGCCGTCCCGCAGCACCGAAACATGGTTCCTGTTCGGATCCCAGGTGCCGAAATCAAAGTTGTCGAACTCGACGGCGAGGCTGTTGCCGATGGCGGTGCCGCCGCTCAAGTCGTCGTAGCCCAGCGCGCTTCCGGCATCTCCCAGCGCATTGAGGCCGTCGCCTTGAAGCATGAAAACAAAACCATCGGCGCCGCCCGTGCCGCCGCCCAGCTGG
>CAKZLS010000098.1 GCA_937127205.1 uncultured Rhodospirillales bacterium | reverse complement strand
TGGCTGAAAGCCGGATGCCACGTGAACGCGGTCGGCGCTCCGCGCCCCGATTGGCGAGAATTGGACAACGCGGCGATGGACAATACAGTGATCGTGGACTCACGCGCGGGAGCAATGGCAGAGTCCGGCGACGTCGTAATATCGAGTGCACAAATTTACGCGGAACTGGGAGAAGTCATCGGAGGGATCAAAGCCGTTGCCCCCGGTAAGACAACGGTGTTCAAATCGCTGGGCATGGCCATTGAGGATGTAGCTGCGGCCAAATTGGTTCACGCTCGGATCGCGGAGCGGGGCTCGTCGCACCCAAACGGCGGGTAAGGCCGAACCTGAACATAGCGGAATAAATCTATTGCAGTCCCTGCTGGATATTTCGGTTGGCGGCGGTTATGCGTTAGATTATCTCATCCGCACGGGTGAACGCGTCTTTTGATCGGCTTTGCCGTCTTCGAATTTTTTGCTACTCATCTTTTCGCGGTTTCGTCGGCGACATATTCTGACGGATGCATTCCCCCTAATCGGACGACGCTATGGCTGACCTCGGCAAAACACTTCTCGCGATCGGTTTTGCCCTTTTCGCTGGCGCCGTTGTCTGGTGGTATCTGTTCTTTGAGCAGGTTTTTGGCGAAGACGTAAAAAATGCCAGCGAGTGTTTTTACTATACGACCGATATGTGCTCCTTAGGCGAAGTGGTCGGGGTGGTCGGCCGGATACCGACCTATTCCCCCATGCCGTTTTGGGCATCCATCGTCGTCTTCGCGGCCGGTATCGCCCTTTTGGCCTTTGGTCCCCGAAAATCGTAACTTCCCATCTCGGCCCCGTGTCACCCCGACAGAGAGTCGCTCCCATTGTCGAGGTTAAATGTCCTACCCAAATTAGGGTAGCGCGGGTAGCGCCAGCCTCTAAAATACAATTATAGGTTGCTTTTAAGTTTGCCCGGAGGCTTTTGCGTGCGAGTGAATTGGCGGCGCCGGCCCGTACCGGAGATTTGGTCGGTGGCGAAACTTGGTTGCGGATGGATTTGGAGGAGGGTGGTGGCGGCCTTATCGAGGCCCCACTGCCTCTTCCAACCCTTGTAAAAGCGAAAACGGTTTTATTCGTAGATGGCGCATGTATACCAACGGCCGATAATAACGACCGTTGGTATTTTTAGGGACGCTATGGCGATTGACGGTGTGTGATGAACACGTATACTTCGGCTATGAATATGTATCGACCCTCTTGCGTGGTTTGCCTTCGGACGATTACCAACCCGGTCCTTTTCTAAGGGCCGGGCCACGCATTCGTTCGTCGAAAACACACAAGATCAGGAGTCGACTTGTCATGTCCGTTCAACCGGGCTTTGCCCCATCCCGTTCGTTCCCCGTTTCATGTTTTTCCGTGGTCGCCAAGGCCGAGCCCGGCATCATGCCGCGTGTTATCCAAGTATTTGCCAAGCGTGGCTTGGTGCCCAGTCAGTGGTACAGCATCACTCACGGGGCGGCGCGGCAAGATCTGCACATCGATGTCCAGGTGCCTGACCTCGACCCGCAGTTGCGCGAATTGATCGCCGAAACCCTGCGGCAGATGATCAGTGTGGAGACCGTACTTACGTCGGAGAAAAACCGGGCGCTGTCAGCCTGAGCGGCTAAATGATGAAAGGGCGGTGGCACCCCCCTTTCCGGTGAGGAGCGGTTATACCAACGGTCGTTAGTAATGACACTTTGTGATCGAGTTTCTCGCCTCCTC
>CAKZLS010000097.1 GCA_937127205.1 uncultured Rhodospirillales bacterium | reverse complement strand
GACGTGCATCACGTGCACGTATGGTCCATCACCCAGGAACGGCCAATGGCGACCCTGCACGCCCGGATCCAATCTGGAACCAACCCGGAGACCATCATTGCCGCCATCAAGGCCCGGCTGAATACCGAGTTTCAGATTGGTCATGCGACCGTCGAGATCGAACACGGCGACCATTGTCCGTCATCCGAAACGGGGAAGTGCTGATCAGGACCGAGCGCCGAGCCGGCTCGCCCCTGCGATCCACATAAGCGATCCCCAACCGATCATAAAGAGGAACCCGCCCACAGGCGCCGCGCCTTCCACCGGGACAGACCCCGTCATTCCAAAAGCGTAGAGGGTGCCCGAAAACAAGATGATCCCAAGGGTGAACCCGGCGCCCGCCAAGTGAACCGGGAGGCGCCAGCGGCCCTCGAAACGGGTTGCAAGCCAGGCCACGGCGACCAAGGCCAAAGCATGGACCATCTGGTATTGGACGGCGATCTCGAACATCTTGCGGGCGCCTTCGTCGCCGGAGAGCGAATGCCAGCCGTACGCGCCGGCCGCCACCGCGACGAGGCCGTTCAACGCACCGAGAAAAAGCCAAAGCGCCAAGGGGTTTTCGTCCGATCGTTTGCGACGGTCTAGGTGTCGCCCATCATCTGGCACATGCCGGTGCCGCATGCGGGCATGCCGCAGGGGGTCGACGGCGCCGGTGTTTGCGCACCGCCGTTGATCCGGGGCGCCGACAGCGCCTTGGCAACGTGGGTGTCTCCGCACTCGGGACAGGTTAACGACCCGTCGTCAATTTTGGTTTCGAATTCGGACCCGCTTCCGAACCATTCCTCGAAGGTGTGGCCATCGCCACAGCGGAGGTTGAATACAATCACGGCCGTCTCCCCACGTTTATCATCGCTTTAGCGCGGCAGCTCGCTGCTGCCCATCAAGTACTCGTCAACCGAACGGGCACATTGGCGTCCCTCACGGATGGCCCAAACCACCAGGGATTGGCCCCGCCGCGTGTCGCCGGCGGCGAACACTTTCGGGTTACTCGTCTGATAGGCGCCGATATCGGCCTCGGTATCCGCCCTGACGTTGCCGCGCTCGTCGAGGTCGACGCCGAGATCCTTGAGCAGACCCTCGTGGACCGGGTGAACAAATCCCATGGCCAGCAGGATAAGATCGGCATCGATCTTGAAATCGCTGCCCGCCATTTCCTGCATCTTCCAGCCGCCATTTTCGGATGGGACCCACTCGACGCGGGACAGCTCCATGGCTTCGACCCGGCCGTTGCCGTGAAATTGCTTGGTGGTCACCGCCCAGTCGCGCTCGCATCCTTCCTCGTGGGAGGTCGACGTGCGCATCTTCATGGGCCAGTTGGGCCAGGTCAGATTCTTGTCTTCCTTCTCCGGCGGACGCGGCATGATCTCGATCTGGGTTACCGATTTGGCGCCGTGACGGTTCGACGTCCCGACGCAGTCCGAGCCGGTATCGCCGCCGCCGATCACCACCACGTCTCGTCCGGTGGCGAAAATGGCGCCTTCGTCGGGAACGCTTTTGCCCGCCACCCGGCCGTTCTGCTGGGTCAGGAAATCCATCGCGAAGTGAACGCCCTCGAGGTCACGACCGGGCACCGGCAGGTCGCGGGGCGCTTCGGCGCCGCCGGCGAGAACCATCGCGTCGTAGCGGCCCAGAATTTCCAGCGCATCCACATTGGCGCCGACGTGGCTATTGGGACGGAACTCCACC
>CAKZLS010000096.1 GCA_937127205.1 uncultured Rhodospirillales bacterium | reverse complement strand
GAAGAAGGTGTTGGGGATGATCCGAGCGGCGATGGCCGCATCTCCCACCTGCTCGCCGTCGAGCCGGCGGGCGACGCGTTCCGCCGGGTTGACGGGGGTGGTGCCGAAGGCCTCGAAGCCGGTCAACAAAACGGTGCGCATAAACTTCTCCCGTCGGATGCCGCCGTGTGCTGGCCAGAAAACATAGATCGCCCGCGCATCGTGAACAACTGACGGAAACCCTTGATGCCTTTATCGGAATCCCACGCGCATCTTGTTCGAACACAGACAGGAGTAACTATCTTGGTGGACGCAGTAAACAAATCGTTTTCGCGCTCCGCTTCGGTGGTTATGGCTGCATGCATCGGCCTTGCAAGCGCTATGATGCCGTCACCCGGTGCGGCCGCGCCGCCCGAAAAAGCCGAATTGAAAGCGAAGGTCATGCGCTTCATCGACGGGAAAGCCGGCAATACCGGTGACACCTCGGAGGCTCCCTCCGAAATCACGATCGACTACGCTGATCTGAACGGGGACGGCGCTCCCGAGGCAGTGGTCATAATAAAGGGGTTTCTCTACTGCGGCTCGCGTGGCTGCGCTGCCTATGTTCTTGATCTCGGCGGACCCGAGGCACGAAGCATCGGCGAATTTATCGCCGTCCAGATCGAGCCGCTCGCAAGCAACACCGGCGGTTGGCGGGATATCGCCATCAACGGGCGCCCGATCTCTTTCCGCGATGGCGCTTATCGTTCGCGCTAAGTAGTCGCGGTACTTGCCCATCGAAAACCCTCCGCGCCGTCACCCGGGCCGGGCGGTGCCCCAGTAGTTGAAACCGGCGAAGCGGGGCGTGTTCGGCAGATACTTGGTCTCCAAGGCGTCGATGCGGAAGCCGGCGGCGCGGATCAACGCCGGGATATCGCGGTCGAGCGTGCAGCCGCCGCCGATCCGCCGCCACAGCGGGTTGAGGCGATGCTGCCAGCGCCGGACGGCTTCGTCGGGGGCGCGGCCATGCTCACTGAAAATGAGGCGGCCGCCGGGCTTGAGCACGTGCCGCATGCGCTCAAGGGCCGCGGCCGGATTGGGAATGCTGCAAAGGGTGAAGGTGACGACCACCGTGTCGACGCATTCGCCTTCCAACGGAATGTCCTCACCGCCCATGGTCAGGTACTCCACCGCGAACGGCAAGCTGCTCGATCGCCGCCGCGCCATCGTCAAGAGTTCGGGGGCCGGGTCGAGACCATAGACCCGCTCCACCTTGGCCGGATCATACAGCGGCAGATTGAGACCGGAGCCGATGCCGACCTCGAGCACGCGCCCGCTGGCAAGCGGCACCACCTTTCGTCGCTGCGCTTCGACCTCCGCGCTGCCGCAGGTCCAGTCGATACAGCGGGGCAGGATGTACCGGCGATAGAGGTTCAAATACCTTTCCTTCCGGATCTCGATGGGTTGGTGGCTCAGCCCATGTGTTCGATCGGATACCGGAGAACCACCGCAAGGTCGCCGCCGCCGGGAATGTCTTCCCTACGCAATGCGAGAACATCACCGCCGGCCAGCAGGGAACGGCCGACGATCTCGTCGACCACGCCGTGGGTTTCGGCGCTCGCTTCCTCAGCAAGGGTGACCGAGCCATCTTCGTCATCGACCACGCCGGGAACCAGGGCATCGATATCGAAGGCGATGGCAGCGACCGCTCCGTAGGTTGCCGCTTTCGCTGCGGTGGCAATGTCCGTCGTCGTCCGGGATTGCGGGCGGCGGCGTTCGAACAATTCGGCGAAAGCGCGCACCCGTTCGCCGTGGATGTGATCGAGGATATCGCGTGCGGCGGCGGCGAGATCCTGGTCCGACGTGCTTTCAGGATTGCCGCTAATTGTCTGGTCTGCCAAATGCGGATAGCTGCACGCCGCGCGGAAGATGCTGTCGAGCGGTGGCGCAGCCGCCAGGATCAGGGGCGTTTCACGGCCGGCGAGGAGGTCGCGGAGCGCGCCATCCACGGCGCGCGCGAACTGTGCCATACGCACCTTTTTGCCCTCCGAGCCCTGAATGCGGCCGCGCGGCGAGCGGCTGTCGAGAGAGCCCCGGCCGACGGCGTCGCTCATGTCTTTCGGCAGATCGGAAACATCGACGGTGGTTGCCGGCATCTCGGCGCTGACCTCGACGAGCCTAACGGCGTTTTGCGCCAGCGCCAGGACGAACGCCTCGTTCTCGGCCGTAACGGCGCGGATCAGTGGCTTGACATGAAAGCGGTCGGCGACTTCGACCGACGGTTTCAACCTGTTGGCCAGCCGAAAAGTCACGACCCGATCGGGAGTCGCGAAAACGGCTAGGCTATGGGCCTGTACCCGCCAGAAAGCGTCATCGTCGGCCAGGTCGTCGAGATGACCGGCGATTGCCTCGACTTGGTGAGCGTCATGCTCGGCATCTTGAAGTTGGCCGGTGGCCTCGCGCGCGAGATTGCCGAGAGCGATGCGATCGGCTTGCGCCTCTTGCGTCAACGGGGTGGTTGG
>CAKZLS010000095.1 GCA_937127205.1 uncultured Rhodospirillales bacterium | reverse complement strand
TCTATCCGAGGTTACCGAGCCTTGGGTCCGTGCCCCCGCAACCGGCGAGATACCCGTTGGTCGCGCTGGCTCGGGCCACGGTTCAAAAAAAAGAAAAGATTTTGGATAGGAAGCGATCGCGGTGCACTGACGACGCTCACAAGGCGTTTGTTAGGTCGGCAGGTTTAACTGGAGGGCGGCAAAGTTCGGATCGGCGGCCCTGTCCGCTTGGCGACCAAGTACATCACGGCAGCGTTGGGCTGATTTTGACACATACTCAAGCGCAACACCGGATACGGTATCGAGCATCAGGGTGTCGTGTTTTTCACTTGAAACACTCCTGCGCTACCAATTCCCATTATATTTGTCGCCTGACAATTCATGAGAATAGCGGAGTAAGCCGTCGCTTGTTTTGTCTACTTGCAGTCGACCAAGCGATAAATCGGAGCGACGTCACCGCATTTGCCAGTTCGTAAACGATAGCGAGATAACGGCCGGTGTATTGGAGTGGGTCTCGGAGCGCATCGCCGTGTTCTCTCTCGACACACGCGGTTACTTACGAACCCTACACCGTTACGGAATCGCGGCGCTTGGCATCGACGTCGAGGCTGAGAAGGCGTCGCAGCTCAGGAATGCAAGAGCCGCAGTTGGTGCCGGCCTTGAGCGCGGTTCCGATGTCTTCAGCGGATGATAGCGCGCCGTTGGTGATGGCGTTGTCGATGGTATTCTCGCCGACCCCGAAACAGGCGCAGACTATCTGGCCGGGACTTTCGAAATCATCGGTGGCGCGTCCGAACAGCAACGCGCGCCGGGTGTCGGCGTCGAGCACGTCGACCGCCAGCATTTCCTCCAGCCAGTCGCGCGCCGGCGGCACCGGTTCCGAGCTGACGAAGCAGCAAGCACTCAGTCGGTCATCGACGACCACAGCCGAACGGTAAACCTGGCGCTCCCAATTTGCCAGCTCGAGGATGTCCCCGCCGGATGCCCCGAGAAGGTCCTTCAACCATGCTCTCCAACCGCCAGGGGGAGCCGCCGCCAACGCGAATGTGGTCGCGAAGCCGTGACGGACCGGTGCCCTCGACCAGTAAACGGCGGCGTTCACGGCAATGGGGTTGGCGCTCAAGATGAAGCCGTGATAGGCGCACTGCACGGTGGTTAAGCTCACCGATGTTGCCTTGCTGTCCGGCTGACCCGAGATGGGGTCCGTTAGCCCATGAACCAAAGCGCCGATCCGGCCGCTTCCGCTATTGGCGTCACTCCAATGGATGGGCGCGAACAGCGATCCTTTCCGTTGCTCCGCCCCCACCACCGCACGCACGATCGCCTCGCCATGGTTCGAGCGAATTCGAGCGAGCGCGCCATGTTCGAGACCGATGTCGGCGGCATCGTCGGGGTGGATCTCCACGAACGGCTCCGCGATATGGCGGCATAGACGCGCCGTAGTGCCGGTTCGTGTCATTGTATGCCATTGGTCCCGGATTCGCCCTGTGTTCAGGGTAAATCGTCGATCCTGAGCCTGGAGCGTTGTGACCGGCACGAACCTCGCCTTGCCGTGATCCGTAAAGAAGTGGCCATCGGCGGTCATCCGCGCGATACCGTCACCACTGCCCGCGCGCACCGGCCATTGCACCGGCGCCAGGTTTTCGTAGGTCTGGTCGCAGAGCGCGGTCAAGCCGCCCAGATCGAGGTCGCGTGCCTCGTCGTTTTCGAAGGCGGTGAGCGCCGCGTGCTCACGAAAGATGGCCGCCGGCGATTCGTAGTTGAAAGCCTCGCCGAAACCGAGACGGTGCGCGACCTGCGACACAATCCACCAGTCCGGCCGCGCTTCGCCCGGCGGATCGCGGAACGCGCGCTGGCGGCTGATCCGCCGCTCCGAATTCGTCACCGTCCCGTCTTTTTCGCCCCATGCGAACGCGGGCAGGCGGATGGCCGCACGATCGATGGTGTCGTTGGATGCGACGCAGTCCGAGGCCCCGAACACCTCGAGCTCGCCGAGGGCATCGCGCATGGCGTCCGCCCGGGGCAAGCTGAAGGCCGGATTGGTCGCCATCACCCAAAGCGCTCTGATCTTGCCGACGGCAATGGCCTCGAAGAGATCCACCGCTTTCAAGCCCTCGTGGGTCGCCATGCTCGGCGCGTTCCAGAAGCGGCGGACCCGGTCGACCTCGTCCGGCGCGAACCCCATATGAGCCGCCAGTTGGTTTGCCAGGCCGCCGACCTCACGCCCACCCATGGCGTTGGGTTGCCCGGTGAGCGAGAATGGTCCCATGCCCGGCCGGCCAATCCGGCCGGTGGCGAGGTGGCAGTTGATGATGGCGTTGACTTTGTCCGTGCCCGCGATCGACTGATGAACGCCCTGCGAATAGCACGACACCGACCGTTCGGTGCATGCGAAAGCATCGAAGAACGCATGCACCTGTTCAATGGGTAATCCGGTTTTGGATGCCACGGCGTCGATCGATCCGGCGTCGGCGCGCGCGGCATTGAGAGCCAAGCCGATCTCCCGCGTCGAAGCGTCGATAAATGCGTCGTCCAGGGCGCCATAGTCGGCAAGATGCACGAGCAGGCCGTTGAAAAGCGCGGTGTCCGATCCCGGACGGATCGCGAGATGCAGATCGGCTTCTGCCGCCGTCGCGGTGCGCCGGGGATCGATGACCACGATGCGCGCGCCGCGGCGGTTGCGGTTGGCGACCATGCGCTGGAACAGAAATGGGTGACACCAGGCGGCGTTGGAACCCACCAGAACGATCAGATCGGCGAGATCGAGATCCTCGTAGCATCCTGGCACCAGGTCGGCGCCGAACGCACGGCGGTGACCGGCCACCGACGAGGCCATGCACAGCCGCGAGTTGGTGTCCACGTTGGCGCTGCCGAGGAACCCCTTCATCAGCTTGTTGGCGACGTAATAGTCCTCGGTCAGAAGCTGGCCGGACAGGTAGAAGGCGATAGCCTCCGGTCCATGGCGGTCGCGAACACGCGCGATCCCGTCGGCGACCGTGTTGAGGGCCCGGTCCCAGGACACTCTCTGGCCATCGATCTCCGGATAGAGCAACCGGCCGGTGTCCCCGAGGGTTTCACCCAGCGCCGATCCCTTGGAGCATAGCCGCCCAAAGTTTGCCGGATGATCTTGATCGCCGCGAACCCGCCAAGCGCCGGCCGCATCGGAGTCAACGACCACGCCGCATCCCACGCCGCAATACGGGCACGTAGTACGGACGCCGTCTGCTTGCGAACTGACCGCTGGCGCGTTGGATGTTGGCCCGGGGACATCCGGCATCAGTAAACGTCCTTCTGGTACCGGCCGGCTTTCGCCAATTCGGAAACGAATACCTTGGCGGCATCGTGATCGCACCCGCCGTGCTCGGCGACGATATCGATTAATGCCTTGTCTACGTCGCTAGCCATGCGCTGGGCGTCGCCGCACACATAGAGGTGTGCCCGATCTTCAAGCCACCGCCACAGCTCGGCGCCCTCTTCGCGCATCCGGTCCTGGACATAGACTTTACGGTCCTGGTCGCGGGAGAAGGCGGTGGACAGCCGGGTGAGAGTTCCGCCCTCCTGGAACGCGGCGAATTCGTCCTCGTAGAAGAAATCAGTATCGCGGCGCTGGTGACCAAAGAACAACCAGGCGCGGCCGGTGGCGCCTGCGGCCGAACGCTCCTGCAGGAACGCGCGGAACGGGGCCACGCCGGTGCCCGGACCGATCATGATGATGGGAACATCGCCGTCTAGGGGAAGGGCGAAGTCGTGTGCTTTTTGCACATAAACCGGAAGTGTCGCGCCGGGTTCGAGACGGTCGGCGAGGAACGTCGAAGCGACACCAAGTCGTTGCCGATCACCGATCCGGTATCGCACGGTATCGACGGTCAAACTGACCCGGCCGGGATTGGCCTTCACGCTGGATGAAATGGAATAAAGGCGTGGCTGCATGGGTTCGAGTACCGCGAGGAGGGCTTTCGCGTCCGGTTTGAGGTGCGGGTATTTCTCCAGCACGGCGAGAACGTCGAGAGTCTCCAAGTCGCCGTCCGGATCCTCGCCCTCGGCCATGGCCGACAGCGTGGCCTTTTCATCGGCATCGGCGGTGAGATCGGCGAGCAGTTCGAACAGTGCGTCCGGCGCCAAGCCCAGCGCGTAATCCTCGGTCAGCGCCTGGCGGAGTTGGCGCGCATGTCCGTTGCCATCCCCCACTTCCATGTCCGCGTCGGCGCCGAGAGCGGCGATCACAGCGTCCACCAAATTTGCATCGTTGGTAGCAAGAACACCCAGGCTGTCGCCCACCTCGTAGTCGA
>CAKZLS010000094.1 GCA_937127205.1 uncultured Rhodospirillales bacterium | reverse complement strand
GATGCTCGTCCAGAAATCATCTTTTCTGAGGCCGCCTTTGTTCTTCATCGCTGTTCTACGTCCCCGAGCCTGAGAAAGCGACGGGGACGACCGGGGGGTGGCCGTCCCCGCCTACGAAACCGGCGGATGTCGCCGAGGTGGCGGCTACGGCTTGGGGATGCCGAGTTCCGCCGGATCGATCTTCGCTGCACCCAAATCATATAGGGTCCAGGCAAACAGGCTCTCTAGGCGAGCAAATTCAGCCGACGCCTCTGCGCCGGTCTTGCCCGATATCACGTAGAAATTCTCGTCGGCCCACTTTTTGACGGCATCGGTTTCCAACGCCTTCTTGAAAGCGTCGGTTAGGACCTGCTTGACGCCGTCCGGCGAGTCGGCTCTGATACCCATACCAATGGCTTGGCTAATAGGCAAGTGCTTGGACAGCTCGGAGTAAGTCGTGAAGGCCGACGGAATCTCGCCAACCCCTTCAATATTAAAGGAATTCGGCACCAACATGGCGAGTGCGCGCAGCTTGCCACCCTTAATTAATTGCTGTTGTTCGGCCAGCGAGGTCACGACCACGCTTACTTCGCCGGTCATCGCCGCTGTTTGCGCCGGCGCCGAGCCGGGATAGGGAATAAAATTGAGCTTGGCGTCGGTTCCCGCCATGAGCGCGAGCAAATTCAGATGATGAATCGACCCGGCGCCGCCGGCGGATGCCTTGATGGAGCCCGGATCGGCCTTGGCCGCCTCGATCAGGTCCTGGAGCGTCTTATACGGCGCGCCGGCTGTAACCGAAATAACATCCGGCGATCCAGCGATGATGAATGGATACCAGACATCCATCTTCTGATCCCAACCGCCCTGCACCGACGCCGTGACCACGGACTCCGACAGCCCGACCATGGTGTAGCCATCGGCGGGCTGGCTATAGACATAGCTCATGCCGATGGATCCGGCGACACCGCCCGGTTTGTTGATCACATTGATACGGACCGGCAGGAATTCTTGCATTTCCGCCGCCACGATTCGGTTGCATATGTCGGTGCCTCCGCCGGCGGACCAAACGACCACATCGGTAATATCGCGCGACGGATAATCGGCCGCGTTCGCGGCAACGGCCCCCGCGAGCAAAGTCGCCACGGCCAAACCAAGAATGCGCTTCATCGTTTCCTCCTCATTTCGATCGGTTCCCAAGCCTTCTGGCTTTTGATTTGTCTGGCTTGTTCCAGCACGGACGCATCAATCACAGGCTTCGCACCCAAGTCTCGAGTACGGCCGCACGGCGTCGGTTCGGTTTTTTCTGAGGTCCCCAGGACGGTTCGAGCCTGGAATTCGCCAGCGTCTCCTTACCGTTCGATGCATCGCTTTTTATGCCCACATTTTGGAACGAATATGACTTGTCTGGCATCAAGACTATGTTAACGTATACATTAATGCGTGCGCCGTCAACTCTCGGCCGCACGGAAAAAAGCAAACCGGAGGCCCAATGGAGGGGACCATAATCGATCTTGCCAACGTCCGATTCGTGGGCAGCGGCCTAAACCGTCCGGAATGCGTCATCGGCCATGTTTCCGGCCGGCTGTTTGCCTCCGATTGGACCGGCAACGGGGGCGTCAGCGTCATCGAGCCCGACGGAAACGTACACCGTATCCTGGCAAGCGATGTGACGGCGCCGCTGCGGCCCAACGGCATTGCGCTGGTTCCGGGCGGCGCGTTTTTGCTTGCCCATCTCGGCGCCACCGATGGCGGGGTCTGGCGTCTTGACCCTGATGGCCGGACCCGGCCGGTGGTCTTGGAAGTGGATGGCGCTCCCCTGCCGCCGACCAATTTCGTGCACGTGGACGAAACCGGCCGCCTGTGGATTACCGTCAGCACCCGGCTGCAACCGCGAAACCTGGGCTATCGCGCCGACGTGGCCGACGGCTTTGTGGTTCTCGCCGATGACTTAGGGATCCGTATCGTCGCCGACAGTCTCGGCTACACCAACGAGTGTGTCGTCCATCCGGACGGCCGTCGCCTTTACGTGAATGAAACCTTCGCCCGCCGGCTTGTCGCCTTCGACATCGGTCGAGATGGCGGATTATCCAACAAAACCGTCATCGCCGAATTCGGCGAGGGCACCTTTCCCGACGGACTAACCTTCGACAGCGAAGGGGGCGTGTGGATTACCAGCATCGTCAGCAACCGGGTTCTGCGCATCGCGCCGGACGGCCGCCAGGAGATTATGTTCGAGGATTGCGATCCGGACCACCTGCGAGAGGTCGAGGATGCGTTCCAGGCCGGCGAGATGGACCGTCCCCACCTTGACACCATCCACAGCCGGTATCTTCATAACATCTCTAGCCTGGCCTTTGGCGGCGCCGGTTTGCGGACCGCCTATCTGGGATGCCTGCTGGGCGATTCCATCGCCAGCGTCCCCGTGCCCGTGGCCGGGCACCCGCCGCCTCACTGGACCGCGGATCTGGGCCCGTTATCGAATAGGAGATCGACCCCATGACTTCCAAAATCCGCGTGGCGACCACGGGCACAGGATATTTCAGTCAGTTCCAGTATGAAGCCTGGAAGCGGATGCAAGGCGTAGAGATTGTCGCCGTTTTCAACCGCACCGAAGAGAACGGACGGCGCATCGCCGAGGCCTATGACATTCCCCACGTCTTCACCGACCTCGAAGAGATGCTCGAGACCGCCAAGCCCGATCTGCTGGATATCATCACGCCGCCGGTGACTCACCTGGACTATATCCGTGTCGGCGCCAAGCACCGGGTGCCGATGATCTGTCAGAAACCGTTCTGCCAGACTCTCAAGGAAGCCGAAGAAGCCGTGGCCATTGCCGAGGCAGCCGATACGCTCTTGGTGGTTCACGAAAATTTCCGGTTCCAGCCCTGGTACGGCGAGGCCAAACGCCTGTTGGAAACCGGCGCGTTGGGCGAGCCCTATGAAATTACCTTCCGCTTGCGTCCCGGCGACGGACAGGGAGAGCGTGCGTATCTCGACCGGCAGCCCTATTTTCAGACGATGGAACGTTTCCTCGTGCATGAAACCGCGATTCATCTGATCGATACCTTCCGCTACCTCATGGGCGACGTCGGCGAGGTGTACGCGCGGCTCCGGCGCCTCAACCCGGTGATCGCCGGAGAGGACGCAGGGATCATCCTGTTTGACTTCGCCGATGGAACGCGCGGCGTGTTCGACGGCAACCGGCTGGTGGACCACGCGGCGGCGAATCGCCGTCTGACCATGGGCGAAATGCTGATCGAGGGCTCCGACGCGGTGCTGCGCCTCGACGGTGACGGCCGGCTGTTTCTCCGCCGCCACGGACAAAACGACGAGCAAGAGCTGTCCTATGAATGGGAAAACCGCGGCTTCGCCGGCGACTGCGTATTCCGGCTCCAGCAGCATGTGGTCGACCATCTCGAGGGACGCGGCGATATCATGAACACGGGGCGCGACTATCTCGTCAACCTGGCAATCGAACAAGCCGTATACCAATCCGATACGGAGGGCAGACGCCTCGCACTGTGACGGCCATCCTATCCGGCGATCGCGTGGGAATTGAGCATGAATACTTCGACGGAAGCTCGTAACAACGAAACCGGCAAGGCCGCATCCCGCTCCGCCAAGACCGGAGCTGCGCGCGTCTCCCAGACCGAACGCGCCTACGATCAAATCAAACGGCGCATTCTGGAAAACGATATGGCGGCGGGGTTTCAGGCGTTGGAACAGGAGCTGGCGGAGATGCTCGGCATGAGCCGCACGCCGGTCCGCGAGGCCCTGATCCGGCTTGCCGAAGAAGGCATGGTGGAGGTGCGGCCCCGCCACGGCATGCGGGTGCTCCCGGTTTCGGCGGACGATATGCGTGAGATTTACGAGATCCTCACCAGCCTCGAGTCCACCGCCGCCGAGCTCGCGGCGGCGCGCGGCGTCACCGACGCGGAAATGGCGGAACTGAAAATGACGGTAACGGACATGGACGCGGCGCTCGAGGAGGAAGACCTTCGAAAGTGGGCCGCCGCCGACGAGAAATTTCACATGCTCCTGGTGAAATTCTCCAACAACGCGCGCCTGCTGGCCCTGGTCAACAGTTTCTGGGAACAGACCCACCGGGTGCGCCTGGTGACGCTGCGCCTTCGGCCGAAGCCGGTGAACTCCAACAAAGACCACGCGGCCGTGGCCGACGCCATCGCCAAGGGAGACCGCGAGGCCGCCCGGCGCCTGCACCACCGCCACCGGGTCAAGAGCGGCAAAATGCTGGTGGCCCTGCTCAAGGAACACGGCCTGACACAGCTCTAACACTCTCCGGGCTGGGTGAACCTACGAGCGACCAAAAAAAGCTATGCTGCGGCCTGATTTCCGCTGAAAATAGCCTTTCTATTTCGACCTGCACGATCGCGCGCGCCAGGACACAAGAGCATTGAAGCAAGCCACAACACCAACTGACGGCGACGACGCCATCGTCGTCAAGGATCTCACCATCGCGTATGGCGATTTCGTCATCCAACGGGACCTGAACTTCGCGGTCAAGCGCGCAGAGATCTTCATCATCATGGGCGGCAGCGGATGCGGAAAAACCACCGTCATGCGCAGCCTCAGCGGCCTGAAGGAACCGTCCGAGGGTCAGGTGTTTCTGAATGGCGTCAGTCTTTGGGAGGCGGAGCCGGAAGATCGCCAAGCGCTCGCCCGCACGCTCGGCGTGGTCTACCAACAGGGCGCTCTGTGGAGTTCCATGACCCTTGCCGAGAACATCGCCCTGCCGCTCGGCGAATACACCGATCTGCCGCCCAAGGACGTTCGCGATCTCGCGTCGCTGAAATTGGCGCTCGTCGGTCTCGCCGGGTTCGAGGACTATTATCCGTCGGAGATCAGCGGCGGCATGCAGAAGCGCGCCGGCGTTGCCCGGGCGCTGGCGCTCGATCCGGAGCTGCTGTTCTTCGACGAGCCGTCCGCCGGACTAGACCCGATCACGTCGTCGCTGCTGGACGACCTCATCGCCCAGCTCCGCGACAGTCTCGGCACCACCATGGTGATGGTCACCCACGAACTGCCCAGCATCTTCGCCATCGGCGACAACTCGGTTTTCCTCGATCCGGTAACCAAGACCATGATCGCCGGCGGCGACCCGAAGACGCTGCTCAAAGACTGCGACGATCCGCGCGTCCACGATTTCCTGACCCGCGGCGGCAAGGCCCGCGCGGCGTGATCCTCCCGTTGAATGCAACAGCCACTCTGGCGGAGTTCGCACCATGGGCTCATCACCGCTGATCATGACGCTCTCGGTCGCCGCCGGCAGCGCGCTCGGCGGCGTGCTCCGCTATTGGTGCTCGGGGCTGATCGCGGAGCGTATCGGCGAAACCTTCCCGTGGGGCACCTTGTTCGTCAATGTGCTGGGCTCGCTGCTTATCGGACTGTTGGCCACGGTGACCGCGCCCGACGCCCGGATCATCATGGCCCCCGCCGTTCGCGTGTTTTTCCTGGTGGGCGTGTTCGGCGGGTTCACCACCTTCTCCTCGTTCAGCCTGCAAACCCTTAATCTGCTTCAAGATGGCGAGTGGCTGTTCGCCACCGGCAACATCATCGGGTCCGTGGTGCTGTGCATGATCGGGGTGTGGATCGGTCACACCCTCGGTGTCGCTTACAATCGTTAAGGAAAAGCCATGATGGAAATTTCCGCAGAGGCCGTTCTTCTCCGTATCTTCGTCGGCGAGGGCGACCGTCATCATCACCAGCCGCTGTACGAAGCCATCGTCGTCAAGGCCCGCGAAATGCACATGGCGGGCGCCACCGTTCTCCGCGGCCCCATGGGTTTCGGCCACGGCGCCCACCTGCACACCGCCAAGATCCTCCGTCTCTCCGCCGACCTCCCAGTGGTCGTCGAGATCGTCGACACCGCCGACCGCATCGACGCTTTCCTGGACGAGATCGAGCCCATGGTGGACAGCGGCCTGATCACCCGAGAGAAAGCCACCGTGGTCCGCTACGGCTCGCGGACCTCGTAAGAACAACGCGACACCGTCTCCGCCACCCCGGAGCGCCACGCGGGATCCGCGCCCAGGTATGGGGCCGGCGGCGTCCTATCCTATTTGGAAATGGCCATCGGGGGACTGGGGGGTGGGGGGGGGGGGCCAAAGGGCATCTTGCACCAACTTGAAATACACCCCCTCGTCAATGAGTTTATTGA
This sequence comes from uncultured Rhodospirillales bacterium, assembly GCA_937127205.1. GTDB lineage: Bacteria > Pseudomonadota > Alphaproteobacteria > Rhodospirillales > Defluviicoccaceae > CAKZLS01. The sequence goes on along the minus strand of CAKZLS010000094.1, from coordinate 13 downwards.
CAAGTTAAACGCT
>CAKZLS010000093.1 GCA_937127205.1 uncultured Rhodospirillales bacterium | reverse complement strand
GCGGGTCGATCCGCGCAAAGGCGGCCTTGGCCGCGCCAATGTCACTGCGATTGAAGGCCTCGATGGCCGCATCGACCTCGCCGCGCCAGTCCGGATCGGCTGCGCGAATCCGCTCCAGATCGGCCTGCGTGCGCGCGACCTGCTCCTCCAGCGCCTTGGCCTTCTCGGGCGAGAGAAAGCCCTGCTGCTCGGCGATCGCGACCACGAGGCCAACGTCGATCACCGGTGCCTGCTGGACATGGAAGTGCTGGTCGCGCCCAGCTCGAAAATCGCCCGAGAACTGCGGCGCGGCTTCGGCTTGCCCCGCGCCGCCTAGGTTTTTCCCGGCGGCGCCTTGACGTTCTTGAAGGTCATGTCGCTCTCGGAGGTCGCCGTCTTCGCCTTGACCCCCTCGACCGCGTCGAACAACAGCGCCCCGCCCGAGCGGATCTCGTCGATGTTCACCGCATAGCGCGCCTGCGTCTCCGCCGGCAGCGCCGCGATCGCCTCCCGCAAGGTCTCGGCGAGCGCCAGCAGCTCCGCATCCTCGGCGATCTCCGGCTTCGCCAGCTCCGCCTTGATCGCCGGCTCGAATGCCGGGTTCTTCGCCGCGTCCTCCAAGAGCGGCAGCGACGTCATCTCGTGCTGCGTCGTGAGCCGGCTCTTCAGCGCCTCGAAGGCGGTCTTGCCAGCCCCCTTGGCGAACTCGCCCACCGCCCCCGACGCGACCAGTCCGGCCCCGGTCCCCAACACACTGTAGAGAAGCTCCGCCAGCGGCATCGCAACCTCCTGATCGGCATCACCCGCTTCGTCGCTGCACCTTTGTACTCACTCTGACCGGCGACGTCACTTGCGGGGCGGCCCGAACTGCCAGTCCATAATGAACGCTTATGCTTCAGCCGTTCCTTGCGCCGTTTTGTTGCATCGAGCGCAACGGAACCCGAGCGATGTTGCATATACCGCAACGAGAACCCGAGACCGTTGCGCTATATGCAACGGAACCCGAGAAATGTCGCCTATAGCGACTCATTAGCGATGCTTATGTAGCGTATAGCGCAACAAACGCCCCTTCGAACCTGCGAACGAACCCACCGATCGACGAACGAACCCGCGCATTCGACGAACGAACCCGCCGAATCAACGAACGAACCCGGCCCCGAGCAAACGAACCCGAGCGCACGAGTTGTCGCAGGCAACCGATGAAAACCGTTGCAAAACAAAGCACTGCCGCTTTGCTTTCCAGCAGTTACGGAAAACGCCGTGCAGAACCGACCAGCGCCAAAGCACGAACCACCGAACGAACCCGGCCGCGCCTTGACCAGCGGCAGCATATAGGCTATTATTCCTTCGATGCCACGATGACACGCCGGGCTTGCTGGACGTCGGCAGGCGTCGCGTCTGTGACGATTGGTTCGAGCCGATCGCCGCGGCTCAGGGCAGACGCTCGAAGAAGACGGCCTCCAGCTCGGCGGCCAAATCTTCCAGCGCGGCTCGGTCCGGGGTCGCGGCCCGCCGCGTCGGCGTCTCGATCGGCTCCGCCTGCTCGGGGACGGGCGCGCGAGCCATCTGTGGCTGTAGCGCGGGCTGGTCGATGGCAGGCGTTGCCGGCGCTGGCGCTTCGTCCAATGCCCCGTCGAGCGCCGGCTCCGCGGCCGGCTCGGGCGGCGACTCCGTGGCCGGTCTGGGCGACGGCTCCAGAGCCACCTCGGGCATCGCCGCGCCCTCGGGCGCGAGCTCTTCCGTCACGGCTTGCTCGCGGTCCGCCGAGTCGATCTCGCCATCGTTCGCAATGACGTCATCTGGCATCGCGTCGTCGAGCTCGGGCTCCGCAGCCTCGCTCTCGACCAGCAGCGCTGGCGGCAGCGACGGCTCGGCATGACCGCCCCCTGCCGGAACTTCGACATCGACGAGAGTGGCCCAGATCAGCGCGCCGAGGAGGAGCGCATTTGCCCTCGGAAATCTCGTTCTGTGTTGCGGCCGGCGTCGGGGCCGTCGCCACCGGGGTTATCTTTCGGCTTGAAGCTCTTCATCGACGCCCATCGATCGTCAGCAGGCGATCGATCCGATCGCCGAAGGCGACGCCGCCAGAAGGCGGCGGAGGGGCATCAATGAGCGTGCCGTCGACCGAGAAGTGGTCGCGGCTCATCTGCCGACGGACGTCAGGGTGGTTGACCACGCCGGCCAGCAGCTCGCCTGGCGCATCCATCTCCAGGAACCGGTCGCGGTTCTTCGCGAAGCTCGACGCGTCCCAAACAGCGTCGTCGATGCCGAGGCCGACGAACCAGCGAAACAAGAGGTCGAAATCGATCCGGTCCATCAGCTGGCGCTCCGAGCGGATCGTGTAGAGCGCCTGCAGCAACAACGCCCGAAGCAGCTTCTCAGGCGCGATCGACGGCCGGCCGAGCGGCGCATAGGCCGCAGCGACCTGCCGCGACATGCCGGCCAGCACAGCGTCAGCGATCCGTCGGATCGCCCGCAGCGGATGCTTGGGCGGCACCCGCTCTTCCAGATCGACATACGAAAACAGGCTGCCGTTTCGAGCGTCCACGCCGCGCATCGTCGCCTCCGCCGTTCGCAGCCAGCGAATCACCAAAGCCTGCACACCGCCAGCACTTTTTCAGCAGCCTGTTAGACGAGGTCCGACATGCGGATAGGCAGATGCCTCAGTCTCCTGCCCGTCGCGTGGTGAACAGCGTTGGCGATGGCGGCGGCGGTGCCGACGATGCCGAGTTCTCCGATCCCCTTGACACCCAAGGGGTTCACGTAGTCATCCCGCTCTTCCAGCATCTCTACGCGGATTTCGCGGATGTCGGCGTTCACCGGCACCAGATATTCGGCGATGTTCGCGTTCAGGTACCGTGCGCGGGGTTTGTCCACTTCGGTCACTTCGTGCAGGGCAGAGCCGATGCCCCAGACCATGCCGCCCATCAGCTGCGAATGCGCTGTCTTTCGGTTCAGTATGGTGCCTGCCGCAAAGGCCCCATGCGCACGTGGCACGCGGATTTCGTGGGTCCATCGGTTGATATGCACCTCCGCCATTTCCGCGCCGAAGGCGAACATGGCACATTCAGGGGTGACCGGGCCTGCCGTGCCGTAGCCCCCTGAAAAGGTCGCGCGGATCAGCTTGTCGGTCAGCGCCGGATGCCGGAATTCGCCGACGGCTTCGACCTCGGTCGTGGCCGTGGAAGCGAGCGCCTCGACAAGACTTTGGCTGTGCCCGTCAGGGCCCCGCAAAACGCCGTCTTCCAGCGTGATCCGGTCGGCACTTACGCCGGCAAGCGGCCCTTCGGGTTGTCTGCTCACCTCTGCCGCGACCAGTCGCCCGATACGCAGGCAGGCATCGTGGACCGCCGATCCCGCAGAAGCAGCCGTGCCGGATCCACCGGCCAGCGGTGCGACAGGCATATCACCATGACCCATGACGACGTCACAGGCCTCGACCGGCAAACCCAGACGGGCGGCGGCGATCTGCGCAAAGATCGTGTAGCTGCCAGTGCCGACATCATGGGCTGCCAGTTCGATATAGGCATGTCCGGTGCCCCGCATGCGCACTCGCGCGTTCGAGGCCAGGATATTCGTCGGATAGGTCGCCGTGGCGCAGCCATAGCCGACCAGCCAATCACCATCCGTCATGCTGCCCACCTCGGCCGTGCGGTCGGCCCAGCCGAAAGTGTCAGACACGGAATCGTAGCATTCCATGAGCGACCGCGAGGAGAACGGCACGTCTTCGACCGGGTGGCGGTCGGTGTCGTTCACGCGGCGCATCTCGACCGGATCGATGCCAAGTTTGTGTGCCAGTTCGTCCATCGCCTGTTCGAGACCGAAAAACGTCTGCATTTCGTTCGGCGCGCGCATGAAGCCACCGGTGTTGGTATCCGACCGCGCCACCCGCTGTTCGGTGTGGATGTTGGGGCTGGCATACATCGCGCGGGTAATATGGGTGCCGGGGTTGGTAACGACGTCGAACTGTGAGGTCTGGGCGATCTCGATATGCTCGAACGCCGTCAGCTTGCCGGTTTCATCCGCGCCCAGACGAAAGCGTTGCACCGACTCCGGGCGGAACGTGGCAACCGTGTACATTTGCGGGCGGGTGACGATCAGGCGGACAGGCGCACCCACAGCCTTGGCCGCTGCAATGGTCAGCATCGCGTAGGGCGTGATACCCGCCTTGGAGCCGAACGCGCCACCCACGAAGGGAGAGATCACGCGGACCGAGGTTTCAGGCAATCCGAAAGCCTTGGCGATGCCCAACCGCAGCGTGCGCACCGATTGCGACGGCATCCAGACGGTCAGCCTGTCGCCGCGCCATTCGGCGGTCGAGGCGAACATCTCCATCGGGTTGTGGTGCTGGAAGGGGGTGGTGTATTCCACATCCAGGGTCTGCGCCGCCTCGGCCAATCCCTTGGGAACATCGCCCTTGGTCGCGACCATGCCTTTGCTGTCCCCGGTCGCGCCGATCACAAAACTGTCGGCGGGATCCATGTGAACGTCCGCCGGGCGGCTATCGTAGTCGGCCGTGATCAATTGCGCACCCCGCCGTGCAGCGGCAGCGGTTTCAGCAACCACATAGGCGATGGGCTGACCGGCATACTTAATCTCTGTCCCCTCCATGGGCCAAAAACTGGCTGATCCCGGGCCACCTGCGTAAAAGCCTTTGACGGACTTGTAGTCAGGCAGGTTTTCATGGGTGTAGACCGCCACGACGCCCGGTTCGGCTTCGGCAGCCGAGGTGTCAAGTCCGGTCAGGGTGCCCACGGCGATCGACGAGGTGGCAAGTGCGCCGTGCAACATGCCCGCAGGTATCACGTCGGCGGCATAGGTGGCCGTCCCGGTCACCTTGCGGGGGGCATCGGTCCGACTGACTGCGGTGTTGAGTGTCTGGGCCATTATTCGCCTCCTTGGCTGCGGGCATGTGCCGTCATCAGGGCCCCGGCAACAACGTCGGCCCCGAGCTTGATCTTGTATTCGGATCCTTCCAAGGGAGACGCATCCGCAAAGGCGATGCGTCCCGTTTCGCGGGCCGTCTCTTCGGTCAGCGATTTGCCCTTGAGGTGCTCTTCGGCCTGTCTCGCTCGCCACGGCACGGCCGCCACGCCGCCCAGTCCGATACGCACGTCACGCACCGTCTCGCCTTCCATCTCCAGCCCAACAGCCGCAGACGCGCTGGCAAAGGCATAACTTTCGCGATCACGCGCCTTCAGGTAATGGCTGGCTTTCAGCGCCGGAATGACCGGAACAGTAATATGCTTGACGATCTCGCCGGGTTCCAAAATCGTTTCGATCTGGGGCGTGTCGCCGGGCATAACGTGCAGATCGGCAAAGGAAATCGTACGGGTGCCACCGGGACCTTGTGTATGGACCTCGGCATCGAAAGCGATGAGGGCCTGCGCCCAATCACCCGGGTACATGGCGACGCAATCGTCAGAGCCGCCCAAAATGGCGTGCAGGTTGGTTTTCCCGCCATCCAGAGCGGCGCAACCCGAACCGGGCGCACGCTTGTTGCACTGGCTATAGGCGGTGTCGCGGAAATAGGGGCAACGGGTCTGTTGCAGGATATTGCCACCGAGACGCGCGGCTTGACGCAACTGTGGGCTGGCCGCCTTCCAGAGTGACTCCGTCAATACGGGTGCAGCCGTTTTCAGCGTTTGGTCGTCAGCCACATCGGCCATGCGCGCCAGGGCACCAAAGCGGATGCGGTCCATCCCGATGTCATGCCCCTCTAAGTCGGCAAGACCGGTGATGTCGACCAAGGCGTCGGGCTCACGGACACCAATTTTCATCAGGTCGACCATAAGGGTGCCACCGGCCAGAATTTCCGCACCCTCGGCGCGGGCCGCATCGATGGCGGCAGACATATCGGCAGGGCGGTGATAATCGAAATTGCGCATGGCTCAGCCCTCCTGACCATCGCGGACGGATTCGATAGCCGCGACGATGTTGGGATAGGCCCCGCAGCGGCAAAGATTGCCGCTCATGTATTCGCGGATTTCGGCGGCGGATTTGGCGTGACCCTCGTCGATGCAGCCGATGGCCGACAGGATCTGACCCGGAGTGCAATAGCCGCATTGAAACGCGTCGTGTTCGGCAAAGGCTTCCTGCATCGGATGTAGGCGACCGGCAGGATCAGCCAACCCTTCGATAGTCACCACCTCCGCTCCGTCGGCCGTGATGGCCAGAATAAGACACGAATTCATTCGCCGCCCATTCAGCAACACGGTACAGGCCCCGCACTGGCCTTGGTTGCAGCCAATTTTCGTGCCGGTCAGCCCCATGTCATCCCGCAATGCTTCGACCAACGTCGTGCGCGGCTCGACGTTGAGAGTACGGCGTTTGCCATTGACGTTCAGCGTGATCTGCGCGGTGTTGAATGCGGCCAGTTCGGGGCCGGTTTGCTGCGCGTCGGCGGAGCCAGCAAGGCCAAGCCCGGCACCGACTGCGCCTGATGTTCCCAGCAAGCTGCGGCGCGAGAGGCCAAGGTGAGGGGGGCCTGGAGTCTTGGGCATGAGTTCTCCGATCAGGTCATCTGTGACTGACGGTCGCGCGGGACCAATCTTGGATGAACTCGCGAAAACAGAGGTAAGTTCCAATCATTGTGCGCAACGCGGGCTGAATCGCAGGACCACAGCATAAATCGCGGCCATGAAGAAAGAGGTCGCCAAGCTCAAGGTAACGTCCGAGGAAGTGGTGGAAATTCGCCGCGCTGCTTGGGTGTGAGAGAGGCGGCCATCGAGGTGGTCGGATACGGTTGAGTTTGTGGACTTCAACCAGACCGACACGGAGACCCCGATGACCGAGACGACCATGCCGCTGATCGAGTTTTTACGGAAGCAAGACGAGGGAGATTTCCTGCGCGCCGTGAGCGAGGCTGTCCTTCAGCTCTTTATGGAGCACGATGTCGAAGGCC
>CAKZLS010000092.1 GCA_937127205.1 uncultured Rhodospirillales bacterium | reverse complement strand
CGAGGAGAAGGCGAAGGAGATGGGCGTCAAGCCCAAGGCCTTCCTCAAGGACTATGGCGACAAGATACGGGTCGAGCCGCTGGCCAATTTCCCCATCGAACGGGATCTCGTGGTGGTGATCGACGACTTCGTGGAAAAGCTGGAGAGCGTCAAGCCCTACCTCATTCCCAAGGAAGAGAAAACCGTCGACCAGGGTGAGTATCTGCAGACACCGACACAGCTGAAGACCTTCAAGCAGTACTCCATGTGTATCAACTGTCTGCTCTGTTACTCCATCTGTCCGCAATACGGGCTCGCCGACGAATTCGTCGGGCCGGCGGCACTGGCGTTGGCGCATCGCTACAACGCGGACTCTCGGGATGTGGGCCGCAAAGCCCGCGAAGACGTGGTCGCCAGTCATGATGGCATCTGGGAGTGTAGTTTTGTCGGTGCCTGCTCACAGGTCTGTCCAAAGGACGTGGATCCCGCGGGAGCCATCCAGCAGACCAAGATCACCAGCGCCATCGATTACGTCACATCATTTATTCCGGGGGTAAAATCATGAGCCGGAAACCTTATGTACGCGAAATGTCCAAGACGTCCTGGTTCTTGAGTCAGGCCCGTTATCGCGACTACATCCTGCATGAACTGACGTGCATTTTCATAGCCATCTATGCGCTGATCTGGATCTTCGGCTTGTTCCGGCTGGGCCAGGGTCCAGAAGCGTGGCAGGGATGGCTGGACGGCATCAGCAGCCCGCTAGGCGTGGTCTTCCATATTTTCTTGTTGTTTTTCGCAGCGGTACACACGTTCTCGTGGTTCAAGGTGGTGCCGCAGGCGATGCGCATACAGCGGGGAACCGATTTCGTGCCGGGCAATATCATTGTCGGCGCGCACTACGGCATTTTGGCCGTTGTCACCCTTTTCGTATTGGTCTTGGCGGGAGCGGCATAAACTATGGCACGATCAAGCAAAGCAGTTCCGTGGCTCGTGTTCGCCGGTGGCGGCACGGCAACAGCGTTCATCCTCCCGGTAATCGTGATCATTACCGCGTGCTACGCCTTTTTCGGCGGTTTCTCGGCCGCGTTGTCCTATGAAACCATGCACGGGTTTATCGGCCATTGGCTGATAAAGCTCATCGTGTTCGGTATCATGTTCCTGACGCTTTGGCATGCCGCCCACCGGTTGCGCGTGGTCGCCCACGATTTCGGCATTCGGGCGGATACCCCCGTTGCCATCGTGGTGTACGGACTGGCCGCAATCGGAACCCTGGCAACCATCATCGCGCTGCTCAACATCTGAAAACGGACGATGAACTATTGAAGAAAGGCGGGTTTCAAACCCGCCTTTTTGTTGCCTATACTCCTAAGCGGTTCGGTGGATCAGGTGATAGCCGAAGGGTGTTTCGAACACATCGCTGACGCCGCCCACCTCGAGATCGAACGCGACAGCATCGAACTCCGGCACCATTTGTCCACGTCCGAACGCGCCGAGTTCTCCGCCCTTGGCGCCCGACGGGCAATCGGAGTGTTGGGCGGCAAGGATGGCGAAATCGGCACCGCCGTCCAGTTCGCCTTTGATCTGTTTCATTTCGGTCAGCGCCTCGTCCTTGGAACGGGTCGCCGTCGAGCGCATAGAGCCCTCGTACATCAGCAAAATATGCGATGCTCCCACCGTGTCAGCCATGATCTCCTCCCAACCATTGGTTTCTGCAAGGTGCAAACATGAGGACATCGTCATCGCGGCGCAACTGAATTAGGCGACAATGACCTTCCTCAGCGGTCGGAAATTCCAATTCGGAAGAGAAATGGTCCAGCCTTTCCGACAGAGCTTCTTCTGCCCGCCTGGACTCCTTGACGCTCTGTGGCTGGTGCCTTACGTTCACGGAAGAACATGCAAACAGCCGATTTTCAAAGGATCGGTCGGGCTCGCGCCGGTTTTTCAGGGATGCATATGGCGCGGCGAAACGAACAGTTTAAATGACAACCGGGGCGGGATCTCCATGAGCGATAGCCAGATCAAATTCGTCGAAGACTTCGCAACTCCCTCATATGACGAGTGGGTCGACGAAGTGAATAAAGCGCTTAAAGGCGCACCTTTCGAAAAAAAGATGTACACGAAAACCTACGAGGGAGTGTCTGTTCGACCGGTCTATACGCGGCAGGACTGGCCCCCGACCGGCGATCCCTCCGGATTCCCGGGCGCGGAACCGCATACACGCGGCAGCACGGCCGCCGGCAATCGGGTCGAAAACTGGGATGTCAGGCAAGTTCACGCCTATCCCGACCCTCAGAAGTGCAATGACATCATCTTGAAAGAACTCTCGCGCGGAGTGACGTCGCTGATCGTTCGGTTCGACGCGGCCGCACGGGCCGGGTTGGACGCAGACGCGGCAGATGCCAAGGAATTGGCCGGCGATGACGGCGTGATGGTTTACTCCGTCGACGATCTCGATCTGTTGCTGACAGGTGTTTATCTCGATCTGGCGCCCGTTGTTCTCGACGCGGGCGCTCAATTCTTGCCGGCCGCCGGATTGCTGGCGGCGCTTTGGGAACGGCGTGGTATCGGCGCCGAAAAAGCGCTCGGCGCCTTCAACGCCGATCCAATCGGAACCCTGGCGGATAGCGGCACGCTGCCGGCGCCCGTGGATACGATGCTCGCGCGAATGGCCGGACTGGCGAAACACACGGCCGCCGCCTACCCCAACGTAACGGCGGTCAACGTCAATACGTCGGCGTATCACAATGCCGGTGCGTCCGAAACCGACGACTTAGCCGCGTCCATGGCGACGGCCGTCGCCTACCTCCGGGCCATGACCGATGCAGGCATGGATATCGATAGCGCCTGTAAGCAAATCCTTTTCACCTACTCGGTGGACTGCAACCAGTTCCTCGGCATCTGCAAACTTCGCGCGGCGCGGAAACTTTGGAGCCGCGTGGCCGAGGCCTGCGGCGCCAGCGAAGACGCCCGGGCCATGAACCTGCACGCGGTTACGGCCCAGCGGATGATGAGCAAACGCGATCCCTGGGTGAACACACTGCGGGCCACGGTCTCGTGCTTCAGTGCGGCGGTCGGCGGCGCCAAGAGCGTCACCGTACTGCCCTACAGCAACGCGATTGGCCTCCCGGACAACATTGCGCGGCGGGTCGCACGTAACACCCACGTCATCTTGGCCGAAGAGTCGAACGTCGCCATGGTGATCGATCCGGCTGGCGGGTCCTGGTATGTGGAAACCCGCACCGACGAAATGGCGAAAGCCGCATGGGCCGAATTCCAGAAGATCGAAAAGGCCGGCGGCATCGTCGCGGTTCTCAACGACGGCAGCTTCGCCAAGCAGATTGCCGAGTCCTATGCGACCCGGGAAAAGAACCTGGATAAGCGGCGAGATCCGCTTACCGGGGTCAGCGAGTTCCCGAATATTCTCGAGACCGCCGACACACCGGAAAAGCCCGACCTTGGCGCTCTCACTAAGACGTCGTCGGCACGCCTGGAAACCACAAGAAAGAACGCCGGAGCGGGCACGTCCACGCTCCAAAACGCCCCGGCGGGCGATATGGCGGGTGCGGTATTCGCAGCGGCTTCGGAAGGCATGACCATCGGCGCCATGGCAGACGCACTTGGTGGTGAGGCTGCCACGATTACGGCACTACCGCGTCACAGGTTGGCCGAGAAGTTCGAAGTCCTGCGCGAAGCGAGCGATGCTTGTCTCGAGAAGTCGGGTAAACGTCCGCAGATTTTTCTTGCCAACCTCGGCCCCATCGCGAAACACACGGCGCGGGCCACATTCGCCAAGAACTTCTTCGAAGTGGGCGGCATTGAGACCCTGACCAACCACGGCTTCGAGGACGCCGAAGCGTGCGCCAAAGCGTTCAAGGAAAGCGGCGCGCGCATCGCCATTATCTGCTCGGCCGACCCGATCTACGTGGACATGGTTCCGAGCGTGGCCCCGGCTCTCAAAGCCGCCGGATGCGAACGGCTCTATGTGGCCGGCGCTCCGGGCGATAACAAGGACGCCTTCATGCAAGCCGGCGTCGATGAATTCATCTTTATGGGAGGGGACGTTTACGCAACCACGCGTTCCGCTCTCGAGCTTCTGGGAGTGATCTGACCCATGACTGGTATTCCCAATTTCTCCGACATCCACCTCGATACCCAAAACGCCCCGGGTGGCGGCAGCTATGCCGACTGGGCCGCGCGCTTCAAGAAGGAAACCGGGAAATCTCCCGAAGAGTTCCTTTGGGAGACGCCCGAACTCGTTAACGTCAAGCCGTTCTATTCGGCGGACGACCTCGAGGGGCTCGACCACCTGGACACCATGGCCGGTATTCCGCCTTATGTCCGCGGGCCCTATTCCACCATGTACGTGACCCGTCCGTGGACGGTGCGTCAGTACGCGGGCTTCTCCACCGCGAAAGACAGTAACGCCTTTTACCGCCGGAATCTGGCGGCGGGTCAGAAAGGCCTTTCGGTGGCGTTCGACCTGGCCACTCACCGCGGCTATGACTCCGACAATCCGCGGGTGGCGGGCGACGTGGGCATGGCCGGCGTGGCCATCGACTCCATCACCGACATGCGCGTTCTCTTCGACCGGATTCCGCTCGATGAAATGACCGTGTCGATGACTATGAACGGAGCGGTACTGCCGATCCTGTCGCTGTACATCGTCGCCGCCGAGGAGCAGGGCGTCAAACCGCAGCAACTGGCCGGTACCATCCAGAACGACATCCTCAAGGAGTTCATGGTCCGCAACACCTACATCTATCCGCCCTCGCCCTCGATGCAGATCATCTCCGACATTTTCTCGTTTACATCGCAGAACATGCCGAAGTTCAACAGCATCAGCATTTCCGGCTACCATATGCAGGAAGCGGGAGCGACGGCGGATCTGGAGATGGCGTATACCCTGGCCGACGGCGTCGAGTACGCCCGCGCCGGCATGAACGCCGGACTGACCATCGATCAGTTCGCACCGCGTCTGTCGTTCTTCTGGGCCATCGGCATGAACTTCTACATGGAAGTCGCCAAGATGCGGGCGGCACGCATGCTGTGGTCGAAGCTGATCAAACAGTTCGACCCCAAGACCAACAAGTCGCTGGCGCTCCGCACCCACTCACAGACCTCAGGCTGGAGCCTGACCGCGCAGGACGTCTACAACAACGTGGTCCGTACGTGTGTCGAGGCGATGGCGGCGACCCAGGGGCACACTCAGTCGCTGCACACCAATTCGTTCGACGAAGCGCTGGCGCTTCCCACCGACTTCTCCGCGCGGATCGCCCGCAACACCCAGCTGTTCCTGCAGCAGGAAAGCGGTACCACGCAGGTGATCGATCCTTGGGGCGGCAGCTATTACGTGGAACGCCTGACCCGCGACCTGGCGGAGAAGGCCTGGAGCCACATCCAAGAAGTGGAGGAATCCGGCGGTATGGCCAAGGCCATCGAGCAGGGCATTCCGAAACTTCGCATCGAGGAAGCAGCCGCCCGGACCCAAGCGCGGATTGATGCCGGGAAGCAGACCGTGGTCGGCGTCAACAAGTACCGGCTGGACGAAGCCGAGAAGATCGAGGTGCTCAAGGTCGAGAATGCCCAGGTGCGCCGCCAGCAGATCGCTCAGCTCGAGGAGCTGCGGTCCAACCGCGATCCCAAGGAGGTGGAGGAGAAACTCCATGCTCTCACGCGATGCGCCGAGAGCGGCGGAGGCAACCTTCTGGCGCTTGGCATCGAAGCGGCGCGGGCACGGTGCAGCGTCGGCGAAATCAGCGATGCGCTGGAAAAGGTCTGGGGCCGTCACAAGGCCGAGATCCGGACCATCTCCGGTATTTACAGTGGTGCAGTCGGGGAGACATCGGACATGGTGAGCAAAGCCCACAAAATGGTCGACGAGTTCGAAGCCAACGATGGCCGCCGCCCGCGTATTCTCATCGCCAAGATGGGTCAGGACGGTCACGATCGCGGTCAGAAGGTGATCGCCAGTGCATTTGCCGATCTCGGCTTCGACGTGGATATTGGACCGCTGTTCCAGACTCCCGCGGAAGTCGCGCGTCAGGCGGCGGAAAACGATGTGCACCTCGTGGGTGCCAGTTCGCTCGCCGCCGGTCACCTCACTTTGGTGCCCGAGCTTCGGGCGGAGTTGGACAAGCTGGGGCGTGAAGACATCTTGATCGTGGTCGGCGGCGTCATTCCGCCGCAGGACTATGACGAGTTGTACAAGGCCGGCGCCACCGCCATCTTCCCGCCGGGTACAGTCATCGGCGAAGCGGCCATGTCCTTGATCGCGGAACTGAATAACGTCTTGGGCTACACCAGCGAAGCCGCCTAAATCATGACCATCGGCCCCGAGGGCGCGTACGCGCCGGAGGTTGTCCGCGTTCGCCGGCGACCAACATATACGGTGGATGATTATGTGGACGGCGTGTTGTCCGGTGACCGGACAATGCTGGGCCGGACCATTACAATCATCGAGAGCCGCAATGCACGGCATCAGGAGATGGGGCAGGAAATCCTGCTCCGCCTCTTGGAGCATATTCGCGGCGTCCCGCATGAAAAACGCGCCCATCGTATCGGTATCACGGGTGTTCCCGGGGTCGGCAAGAGCACCTTCATTGAGGCGTTCGGCTGCAACCTGACGCGTTCGGATTACAAGGTGGCCGTTCTCGCGGTCGACCCAAGCAGTACGGTCAGCGGCGGCAGTATCCTCGGCGACAAAACCCGCATGCAGGAGTTGTCCGTTCAGCCAAATGCGTTTATCCGCCCGTCCCCGTCATCGGGAACGCTGGGCGGTGTCGCGCGGGCGACGCGGGCAACCATGGTGGTATGCGAGGCCGCCGGCTTCGATGTGATCTTGGTTGAAACGGTCGGGGCCGGCCAGAGCGAGGTCGCCGTTTCCGAGATGAGTGACTTCTTCCTGGTGCTGATGCTGCCGGGCGCCGGCGACGAGCTTCAAGGGATCAAGAAAGGCGTTCTCGAAATCGCCGACATGATCGCCATCAACAAGGCCGACAGCGACGAAGTCAAAGCCAAGCAGGCCGCGGTCCACTACCGCAACGCCCTGAAGATCATGAAACACTCTAGCCCGAATTGGGATCCGCCGGTGGTGTTGTGCAGCGGGCTCACCAACATGGGCCTCGACACTCTTTGGGACAAACTTGACGAACACAAAAACAAGCTTCTGGAAACCGGCGAGTTGCAGGACAAGCGGCGGCGTCAGCGCATTCGCTGGATGTGGGCGATGCTCGAAGACCGGCTGATGACTTCTCTGAAGACCCATCCGCAGGTGATCGAAGAACTCCCCCTTATCGAAAAAGACGTCTCAGAGGGCCGCCTGACGACCACACTCGCGGTCGACCGTATTCTGCAGGCATTTCACCGATAATTTTCGTTTTGCCGTTGCCGATCAGCGTTTTCCCACTGGAGGATGTTGGCATGGAGAACCTCGTAGCGCTCGCCAACCCGTTCGCCGAACAGAGGGTCGTCCTGGTCCATCATCTTGGCTTCTAGTTCCTGCCAGTCCTGGGGCGTTAAGACCTCCAGCGCGACGGGAAAAAACAACCGTTCCTCGTTTTCCATGTGTTGCTTCTGGAATTCGATAAAGTTTCCTGCCCACTTTTCAAATGGTATCCCGGCAACGGCGACACCACCCCGCATGGACCGTGCGGCGGCAGAGAAGTCGCGGGTCCGCAACGCGATTTCGTCATGCTCGCCCTGGAGGTCGCCGATGTTGCTAGCCGCGGCCGGATCGCGCTCGCGCAGCTTGGCAAACACCAAATTCTCCTTGGGGTGATGGTATAAATCGGGATAACTGAGAAAGTAGTCGGCGATGCCCTCGACGATATCGTAGTCGGGCACCTCGCCCCGTTCGGATATGGCGACCTGACGTTCGAGAGTCCTGATTAATGTAAGGGTATTCTCGTGTTCCCGGCATAGGATCCGTATGACGTCCGTCATGTGTCCCCACTCTTGAATTGACCGGCGCTGCGCGAAACCCAGCATGAGAGATGATATTGGCGCCCCTGTCGCGCCTTTTACCAACGGTCATTACTATCGACCGATCATTTAGTCACGGTACATGGCGAAGGCATAAAGTTTCAACCTCTTCCGCACTCTGTCCTTCGGAAAATGCAACTGAGAACCGTTCGCCATTCGGTCTTTAGGGCAAGGGAATCCGATCGAGCGAACTACTCGATCGGATCCGGTGAGAAGTTAGGCCGCTTCGGCCTGCACCCCATTGATGGTCAGGCCACCTTCACTCGCGGAAACATTCACTATGTCGCCGTCATTGACCTGCCCTTCGAGGACAAGGGTGGCGAGCGGGTTTTGTAGATCCCTCTGGATCACCCGCTTGAGCGGCCGCGCGCCATAGACGGGATCGTACCCGGCCTTGGCCAGCCAGGAGATGGCGGCCTGGTCGAGGTTGAGCGAGATTTTGCGATCCGCCAGCAAATCCCGCAGCCTTCCAAGCTGGATTTCAACAATGGCATCCATTTGTTCCGGGAACAGGCGGTGGAACAAGATGATCTCGTCGAGACGGTTGAGGAATTCCGGCTTGAAGGCAGCGCGGACCATGGTCATGACCTGCTCGCGGACCTCGCTGGAATCGTGGCCCTCACCCTGACCGGCGAGGATGTCGCCACCCAGGTTCGATGTGAGAATAATCAGCGTGTTGCGGAAATCCACGGTGCGTCCCTGCCCGTCGGTCAGCCGCCCGTCGTCAAGAACCTGCAACAGCACGTTGAACACGTCCGGGTGGGCTTTCTCCACCTCATCGAAAAGAATGACCTGGTACGGACGCCGGCGCACCGCCTCGGTCAACGCGCCGCCTTCCTCATAGCCCACGTAACCCGGAGGCGCGCCGATGAGACGGGCCACCGAGTGCTTCTCCATGTACTCGGACATATCGACGCGCACCATTGCCGTCTCGTCGTCGAACAGGAACTCGGCCAGCGCCTTGGTCAACTCCGTTTTGCCGACGCCGGTAGGCCCAAGGAACAAGAACGAACCGATCGGGCGATTGGCGTCCTGAAGACCGGCGCGAGCGCGGCGAACGGCGTTGGCAACGGCGGTCAGCGCCTCCTCCTGGCCGACCACCCGCTTGCTCAGGTTCTGTTCCATCTGCAGCAGCTTGTCACGCTCGCCTTCCAGCATCTTGTCGACGGGAATGCCGGTCCAGCGGGAAACGATGCCGGCCACATGCTGGGCGGTGACCGCCTCTTCGAGCATGCGGTTGCTCTCCGCATCCTCGGCTGCCTGCAGTTTCCGTTCAAGTTCGGGAATCGCCGAGTACTGTAGCTCGCCGGCTTTCTGGTACTCTCCCTCGCGCAGATAACGCTCTACTGTGATCCGCGCGTTGTCCAGTTCTTCCTTGATTTTGGTTGCGCCGGCGAGGGCGTCCTTTTCCGCCCGCCATTGGCTGGTCAATTCCGCCGAACGCGGTTCCAGTTCGCCCAGTTCCTCCTCGAGCTTCACCAGTCGATCCTTGGAGGCCTGATCGTCTTCTTTTTTCAGGGCCTCCCGCTCGATCTTCAACTGAACGATCCGGCGGTCCAGTTCGTCGATTTCCTCGGGCTTGGAATCCACCTGCATGCGCAGCCGGCTGGCGGCCTCGTCCATCAAATCGATGGCCTTGTCGGGGAGGAACCGATCGGTGATGTAGCGATTGCTGAGAGTTGCCGCCGAAACCAGAGCGGCGTCCGTAATTCGTACGCCATGGTGGAGTTCGTATTTCTCCTTCAGTCCTCGGAGGATGGAAACGGTGTCTTCCACCCCCGGCTGAGACACGAACACCGGCTGGAACCGGCGCGCGAGCGCTGCGTCCTTCTCGATGTGCTTGCGATACTCATTGAGCGTCGTTGCGCCGATGCAGTGCAGTTCGCCTCGCGCCAATGCCGGTTTGAGCAGATTCGACGCATCCATGGCGCCTTCCGCGGCGCCCGCGCCGACGATGGTGTGCATCTCATCGATAAACAGGATGATCTCGCCGTCAGCGGCCGTGGTTTCGTTGAGCACGGCCTTGAGCCGTTCTTCGAACTCGCCCCGGAACTTGGCGCCCGCGACCAGCGCACCGAGGTCGAGGACCATGAGCGTTTTGTCCTTCAGCGTCTCCGGCACGTCGCCGCTGACAATGCGCTGCGCCAAACCCTCGACGATGGCGGTCTTGCCGACCCCGGCTTCGCCGATCAGGACGGGATTGTTCTTGGTCCGCCGAGACAGCACCTGAACGGTGCGGCGGATCTCCTCGTCGCGCCCGATGACGGGGTCGAGCTTGCCTTCCCCCGCCAAGGCCGTCAGGTCGCGCGCGTACTTCTTCAGCGCATCATAGGAATCCTCGGCCGTGGCGCTGTTGGCCGCGCGGCCCTTGCGAACCTCTTCGATGGCTTGATTCAAAGTCTGTGGCGTGACCCCCGCCTGAGCGAGGATACGCGATCCCGGCGTCTCCGCGGCTAGTGCTAGCGCCAGCAGAAGGCGCTCGGCAGTGACGAAACTGTCGCCCGCCTTTTCGGCGATCTGCTCGGCCTGCTCGAACAGCCGCGCGGTCTCCGGTGCCAAGTAAACCTGGCCGGCGCCGCCACCGGAGATTTTGGGCATTTTACCCAGTTCGGTCTCGACTTCTCTTAGCGCCTGCGCGGGGTCCCCGCCGGCGGCACGAATGAGGTTTGCCGCGAGCCCTTCCTTGTCCTCAAGCAGAACCTTGAGGATATGCAACGGCGTTAGTTGTTGGTGATCGCTTCGAAGTGCGAGGGTTTGGGCCGACTGAATGAACCCCCTAGACCTTTCCGTATATTTTTCCAGTTCCATGATCCGACATTCTTTCTTCGACAAGGTGGAGCGTCCCTGATTTAGGCAACGCTAAACCCCTCTGGTTGTCTGGTATTACAGAACTAATATGGCATGGCCAAGCCGCTCCGCAACTGCCCGGCGGAAAATCTTCCATGCCCAGATTCTCGTGCTTAACGCTACCGAAGATCGTCCGCGAGCGCGGCGCGGACCGCTTCCGGCAACGCCGCCATGTGATCATATTTGGGATGGTCGATGCCCAGGACCACGCGTGTCCCCGGTTGCGCGAACGCGCCGATCAGCGCCTCGGGAAACGGGAACTTGAGAAAGTGGATGGATGACGTCTTACCGGTCTCGGTGGTTCGCTCAACATCCGCTTCCGCCACCGCACGGACCTTCTCGCCACCGATGTCGAGGAAAATCGACTCTTCTATTCCGCCGAGCTCGTTCAACACGCGCTCCCGCCGGCGCGGATCGTCGATTTCGATCATCATCGTGGCCACGAGGTTGCCGCCATCGGGAATCAGGGGGTTGTAAGCCGCAAGCTCGTCTTCGATCTGCGCATCGCCGCCTTTCTCGATCCGCAACATTTCATGGATCTGATGCAGCATGGTGTCGTAGTTCTCAAAGTAGAAGGTAACGTCCGGTCCGACCGATATCCGCCGATTGCGCTTCATTGCCGTTATGGTGCTGCGGCGCTGGTCGCGCACCTTTTCGTACTCGTCCATGGGCAGCAGGTCGGCCCTGGTGATCTCTCGACGGCTCATGGGGAGCGCTCCTTCAAACACGGTTCACAGTTGATACGCACGCGCGATCAACTGGATGGGATGCGCGACGTCCTCTACCGTCACCGGATCATCGTCCAAGCGCTCCATTCCCTGGATGATGTGGTCACGGGCCAGCGGACATTCCGAAAGCACATAGGCAGCTCCCTTCTCCTTGGCGGATCGGGCGACCGGCTTGCCGACCTTGAGCGCCACCTCGAAATTTTCCTTCATCACACCCCACGAACCACCGTGCCCGGAACACCGCTCGATGACCTCAATGTCGGTGTCCGGCAGCAGCCGCAGCATATCCGCCGCCTTTTGGCCCATGTTCTGGGCCCGCGCGTGACATGCGATATGAACGGAAATGCCGCCGTTCAGAGGTGTCAAGCCATCGGCCAAGCCCTCCTTCCGTGCAATGTCGACGACATATTCCGACGCATCGAACGTCGACTGGCTGAGGGCTTTGATATCGTCGTTATCCGGCTCGATCAGCGGCCATTCGAATTTGAGCATCAAGGTACAGGATGGCACTAGGGACACCACATCGTAGCCTTTGTCCACCCACGGCCGGAGCTCGCCCGCGATCTTTCGCGCCTGCTCGGCAACCCGTTCGACATCGCCATGCTCCAGTTGCGGCATACCACAGCACGATGGATACACCACTTCCGTCTCCACGCCGTTTCGCGCCAAGACGGCGCGGGTGGCCGTTCCGATATCCGGATTGTTGTAATTGCAGAAACACGTGGCGTAGATGACCGCTTTGCGGCCGAAGGCCGGCGCGTCGCCATTGAGCTCTGGCGTCTCGTCACCAGCGCGCGCGGTTAGCGTCTTGCCATGGTACTTGGGCAAGTGGGCGTCGCGGTGGACACCGGCGAACGTCTCCATGAGGGGCCGGGTGACGGTGTTTCCGCATTTGCCGGCCCAATTGGCGATTGAGGACATGCGAGACGCGGCCTTCCCGTTGCGATCGGTCTCGGTGAGTTGGCGGGCGCCGAACGGCACCTTGCCCTGCTTGTGCTCCATCGCGCGGTAGCGCAGCATCAAATGAGGAAAATCGAGATTGAATTCGTGGGGTGGCACATATGGACATTTGGTGAGAAAGCACATGTCGCAGAGCGTACAGGCATCCACTACGGGTTTGAAATCGCCGCTGGCGACCGAATCCACCTCGCCTGTTTCGGACTCATCCACAATGTCGAACAGACGCGGAAAACTATCGCAGAGATTGAAACATCGGCGGCAACCGTGACAGATGTCAAAGACTCGCCGCAGTTCCTCATCCAGCTTGTCGAGATCGTAAAAATCCTCGTCTCGCCACGCAATAGGGTGACGAATAGGTGCCTCCAGGCTTCCTTCCCGCATTGTCCACTTGCCTCTCGTGGGCACGCTGCCGGTGCAGCGCCGTTATTCTCGTATCTATACCGTTCAGATGGCGGGAGGAACATTCCCCCCGCCATCTGCGGTCACCTCAATCAGATTGTGGATCAGTCCATGCCATCCAGGGCCTTTTGGAAGCGGCCCGCGTGGGATTTCTCGGCCTTTGCCAGTGTCTCGAACCAATCGGCGATTTCGTCAAAGCCCTCTTCTCGAGCGGTTTTCGCCATACCGGGATACATGTCGGTGTATTCGTGAGTTTCGCCGGCGATCGCCGCCGAGAGGTTCTGGCCGGTGGGACCGATGGGCAAACCGGTGGCCGGATCGCCGACCTTCTCTAGGAACTCCAGATGACCATGGGCGTGGCCAGTCTCGCCCTCGGCGGTGGACCGGAAAACCGATGCGACGTCGTTGTAACCCTCGACGTCCGCCTTTTGCGCAAAATACAGATAGCGGCGGTTTGCCTGGGATTCCCCGGCGAATGCAGCCTTCAGATTGTCTTCGGTTTTCGAGCCCTGCAATGCAGCCATGTCCGTTCTCCCTCGTAAACAATATTAATCGGTTTGCGCGGGCATTTTAGCAAACACCCACTCATTTCATCACCAATGTGATGACGACAAGCAATGGAGTCAAGAAGTTTATAATGATTCTAAACTTCCCATCGCCCCCGTTAAAAATGCAATTATTGAGTGTCTTCTGTCACACGTATGATAACGTCGACGCGAGCGACCGTGGTACCGCTGGGGGCCGGAGGCAGCTCAGAAACGACAATTTGCTCGGCTGCAATATCCTCGAGGCGGCCCGACACTTCATGGAAGAAGTGATGATGGTCCGATGTGTTCGTGTCGAAGTACGAACGGGTTCCGTCCACGACAATTTCGCGAAGCAAACCCGCCTCCGTAAATTGGTGGAGCGTGTTGTATACGGTGGCTAACGATACGCGAACATCGGCAGCGGCCGCCTCTTCATGTAACGCCTCGGCGGTAATGTGTCGGTAGCCGTTCTCGAACAACAGCTTGGCGAGCGCCAACCGCTGCCGAGTGGGACGCAAATCCGCTTTTCGCAACTGTTCAAGAACGCGGGCAAATGGACGCGAAGTTTCCATGATTGCATGATATGGGCAGGCTGTTCACCCACCACAATCCCAAATTATCGTTTCTCACTATGCCACATTGCGCTCGTCACACAAAAGAGCGATTTATCCGCCACCGCCTTAACGTATTCAGTGACCTGTGAGGATTCGATCCACCAATTGCCCAACGGTCGGGATAAAACCGTTTTTGTAGAACGGGTCCGAGGCAAATCGATAGGCGTTGTGCCCGGCAAACATTAGATTGCCGTCCACGTCCCCATCATGAGCGATCGACTGCAAAGTTTTCTGGATACAGAACGAACGGGGATCCGCCGGCTTGCCGGTGGTCCCGGAATCATTCTCCGACCAGTTGCTGAAACGGCACGCGCTCAGGCATCCCATGCAGGATTGCTGGTCGACCCTAATTTCAACGGACTTCTGCGGCGTCACCAGGATCAGCGTCGAATCCGGAGTCTTCAGTGATTCGCAAAAGCCCTCCGCTACCCAGGCCTCGGCACGCGCCTTGTCGGCGGGGGTCAAGTACACCGGCCGCCCGCGCGCTCCAACCGGCCACGCTTCCGTATGTTCCCCCAGCGGCTTACGGGTGTAGGCCACCTGCCTGTCATTGCGCTCCGACAATTCGTTCAGGAATGCGTTGCGCACGGCCGACGAGTAAAAGCCGGTTGGGCTGAACCGATTGAGAAAAACGTCGCCTTCCTTGAGCGTCAGGAGCCTCTTTTTCCATTCGGTGGAAACCGGGCTTTCCTGCGTCACAACCGGCCGCGTGCCAAACTGGAACGCGATCGGGCCCAGTTCGGGATTATCGATCCAGTCCTCCCACTCCCGCAGGCACCACACGCCGCCCGCCATAAATATCGGCACGTCGTCGAGGCCGAAGCCGCGCATCTCCTTTCGGAGCTGGCAAATTCTCGGATAGGGCGACTCGGGCCGGTCTGGATCTTCGGAATTACTCAACCCGTTGTGACCACCAGCCAGCCACGGATCTTCATAGACCACGCCGCCGAGGAAATCGCGGTACCTGTAGTAGGCCCGCTTCCACAACGCCCGAAAGGCACGGGCCGAGGAAATGATCGGATAATAGTAGACACCGTATTGAGCGGCGATCTCCGCCACCTTGTAAGGCATGCCGGCGCCACAGGTTATGCCGTGAACGATTCCCTTGGCGCTCTCGAGAACGCCATGCAGCACCCGTGTTGCCGCCGCCGCTTCCCACAGCACGTTCATGTGAAGCCGGCCATTGCCGTTGGATTGTTCGTAGGCCTTTCGGGCCTGGGCAATGCCGCCCTTGATGGCGAAGCTTACCAGCTCCTCGTACCGCTCGCGCCGGGTCTTGCCATGATAAACTTGGCGGACCACATCTCCGTTTTCGTCAAAAAAGTCGGCGTTCACAGCGGAGAACGTGCCGACGCACCCTGCAGCCGCGAAAGCGCCCGCACTGAGCCCATTGGATACGGAGACCCCCTTGCCGCCCTCAACGATCGGCAGGACCTCGGCACCGGACATCATCAGAGAGTTCAGAGCTTTCATCATACGTCCCTCCCGCTATCCGCGGTGTTTTCGGCCGAAAGAACGTTAGCGGCCGGCGTTGAGATCGCCGGCCTTCCGTTCTTGGGGGGGTATATAGCCAATATTTGTAATAATACGACCCCCATTTGGCTTCGATCGAACAGCTCAGACCATCGCTTTACCGCGAAAAAGCGTGTCTCCCCGATCTTTAAGACGCTTCTTTGTCAACGGCCTTAATCGACAGTTTGAACTTGCCGCGATCGTCAATACCGATCAGCTTGACCTTGACCGTCTCGCCCATCTGAATCACGTCGGTAACCTTGCCAACACGCTCGGGTGCCAACTCGCTGATGTGCACCAGCCCGTCCCGGCTTCCCATAAAGTTAACGAACGCCCCGAAATCGACGATTTTCACGACCTTGCCGTTATAGATCGTCCCCACCTCAGGCTCGGCTGCGATACTCCGGATCCATTCGATAGCCGCATCGGCCGATTTCTGGTCGACGGCGGCAACTTTCACCGTTCCGTCGTCTTCCAAATCGATCCGGGCGCCGGTTGTTTCGCAGATCTCCCGGATCATTTTGCCACCGGGGCCAATGACCTCACGGATCTTGTCCTTGTTGATCTGGATCATCGTGATTCGCGGAGCCATCTGGCTAACGGACTCGCGCGTCTCATCGATCCCCTTGGCCATTTCACCAAGAATATGCAAACGGCCTTCTCGCGCCTGATCCAGCGCCTGGCTCATGATCGCTTCGGTGATGGACGTGATCTTGATGTCCATTTGCAGCGCGGTCACGCCTTCGGCTGAGCCTGCCACTTTGAAGTCCATGTCGCCGAGATGATCTTCATCACCCAAGATGTCCGATAGGACGACAAAATCGTCCTGTTCCTTGATCAGCCCCATGGCGATACCCGCCACTGGGCGGGGCAAGGGAACGCCAGCATCCATCATCGCCAAGGACGTGCCGCACACGGTGGCCATGGATGAGGAGCCGTTGGACTCCGTAATCTCCGAAACCACGCGAATGGTGTACGGGAAATCTTCCTTGGATGGCATCAACGGATGAATGGCCCGCCACGCCAGCTTGCCGTGGCCCACCTCACGGCGCCCGGTGAAGCCAAAACGCCCGGCTTCGCCCACGGAATAGGGCGGGAAGTTGTAGTGGAGCATGAAATTCTGGCGGTACTCTCCCGCCAGCGCGTCGACCACCTGCTCGTCCTGACCGGTGCCCAACGTCGTGACCACCAGGGCCTGCGTTTCGCCGCGGGTGAAAAGAGCGCTGCCATGCGCGCGCGGCAACAACCCCACCTCGGAGACGATCTGGCGGACGTCGGCTGGATCGCGGCCGTCGATGCGGCGCCGGTTTGCAATGAGATCGCGCCGGACGACGTCTTTCTCAACCGCCTTCAGAAGATCATCCTGGCATTCGGAGAGCAACTCGTCGTCGACGGACTCGTCCTCGGCCAATTCGGCGCTCACGCGCTCTTTAACGGCCGCGACCTTATCCCGTCGGGCGGCCTTTTCCATTTCCGAATAAGCTTCGCGTAAGTCGGCTTCCGCCATGGTATTGATCTTGGCGGCCAATTCGTCCTTGCCCTCGGGCGGCGGCGGAAGATCCATCGGGGGGCGGGCGCACGCTTCGGCGAGATCGATGATCGCGTCTACCACCGGCTGGCAATGTTTGTGACCGAACATGACGGCGCCGAGCATTACCTTCTCGGATAGCTCCTTGGCTTCCGATTCCACCATCAGTACGCCATCATGCGTCCCGGCGACCATGAGGTCCAGGTCGCTGGATTCCATGTCTTCGATCAGCGGGTTAAGCACATATTCGCCATTGATGTACCCGACACGGCAGCCGGCAATCGGCCCCAGGAACGGGACCCCGGACAAAGTCAGCGCCGCCGACGTCCCCACCAGCGCGGCCACGTCCGGATTGTTTTCGAGATCATGGCTCAGAACCGTACAGATGATCTGAGTCTCGTTCTTGAACCCCTTGGCGAACAGCGGCCGGATCGGTCGGTCGATCAAGCGCGAGGTGAGAACTTCGTTTTCCGCCGGCCGGCCCTCACGCTTGAAAAAGCCACCCGGGATCTTTCCGGCGGCAAAGGTCTTTTCCTGGTAATGGACGGACAGCGGGAAGAAATCCAAGCCGACCCTCGGCTTCTTCTCGTAGACGATCGTGCACAGCACCTTTGTCTCGCCCAAAGTGACGAGGACAGCGCCGTCGGCTTGGCGGGCGATTTTGCCCGCCTCAAGAATGAGTGGCCGTCCGCCCCACTCAATCTCCTTGCGAAATTCTTGAAACATTCTGCTTCCTTTTACATGTTCGGTCGCCGGGCCTCTTCAATGAAGGGGGCAACCTCGGCTCACCGACGCCCGGATTGGCGGCGGATACCCGAATCCCAACTAACGGCGCAATCCGAGCCTGGCGATGAGATCCTCATAGCGCTTGACCTCTTTTCTCTTGAGGTAGTCAAGCAGCCTGCGGCGCTGGCCGACCATCATCAGCAGGCCACGCCGGGAATGAAAATCCTTCTTGTGGGTTTTGAGATGTTCGGTCAGGTTTCGGATGCGTTCGCTCAAAATAGCGACCTGAACCTCGGGCGACCCCGTGTCACCCTCAGATTTGGCGAATTCGCCAATAAGTTCCTGTTTCCGCTCAGCGGTAATCGACATCTTCGGTTTCCCTAGCTAAAGGTTGAGAACTCTGATAGGGCGAATTTCCCCGCCCCGGATTTGGGCCAACGCGACCGGCTGTCCTCCCGACATGGCGCAACACACCGCCTCCGGGTATAGGCCTTCACACGTTGACCGGCTGGCCACGGGCAATACCGCAATCGGCTGTCCGTGCCTCAAACGTCGAGCTTCTGCCTCGGTCAGGGTCAATGCCGGGATGTCGGCCAGCGCCGACCCTACTGGAAGCACATGCTCGAAGAGCGCGCCACTATGCCGCAAGCCGTTTACATTATCCAGGGGAATCGCCATGGATTCCGTGAATGAACCAACGGATATGCGTCTCAGCGCCGACACATAGCCGACGGTACCGAGAGCAACGGCGAGATCCCGGGCAAGCGAACGCATGTAGGCGCCCTTGCCCGACTGAACCTCGAATACGGCATGATCCGCATCCGGGCACGCCACAACCTCGAACCGCTCGATGGTTACCCGCCGCGCCGGCAGGTCCACCGGCGCGTCCGCGCGGGCCAGCGCGTAAGCCCGCTGTCCACCCAGTTTTATCGCCGAGAAAGTCGGCGGCACCTGCTCGATATCGCCGGTAAACTGCGGCAGAACCGCCCGAATGGCCTGCTCGGAGGGACGGACGTCACTGAGGTGGAGCACCTCTCCTTCGGCGTCGTCCGTTGATCGCTGTTCGCCCCAGCGGATCGTGAAGCGGTAGGCTTTCCGGCCATCCATCACATATGAAACCGTCTTCGTCGCCTCGCCGAGCGCTATGGGGAGGACCCCCGTGGCAAGAGGGTCCAGCGTTCCTCCGTGACCGGCTTTCATGGCGTTGAGCAAGCGCCGAACAATCGCGACCGCAGCCGCCGAAGTAATGCCCAACGGCTTGTCCACCAGAAACCAGCCGTGCACGGGCACGCCGCCTCGTCTTTTCCGACCCATAGGAACCTCCTAGAGCACGTCCCGTTCAGATCGATCCGATCCGAACGGGTAGTCGTGCTCTAAACTATTGATTTTTAGAGCAAGTAAATCCGGTCAAGTGATTCCACTTGATCGGATATTGCTCTAGAGCTCGGTTCGATCGGGTGATCGCGCTCGGTCGTGCATCGCTCTAAGACTCTTCATCGTCGCGCTCGCGAGCGAGGTCGCGCGCAACGGCTGGGTTTTTGAGAAGATCATCGATTCTACTCGCCTCGTCGAAGGAAACGTCGATTTTGAAGGTCAGCTTGGGGACGTATTTCAACGTTACTGCCTGCGCGACCCTGTGACGGAGAAAAGGCGTCGCCTTGCCAAGGGCTTCGATCAGCGTCTCGCCATCGCCGCTGCCACCCAACGGAACGACGAATACCGTTGCATTGCGGAGGTCGGGGCTGACGCGCACCTCGGTTACAGTGACCGGCAATCCGGCTAGGCGCGGGTCGCGGATCTCGCCGCGTTCGATAACCCACGCCAAGGCGTGGCGTATCTCTTCGCCGAATCGCAGTTGTCGTTGACTTGGAGTCTTCCCGGCTCCCCTTGCCATTACGTTCTCATCAAGCCGGTGTTGCAATTATTGGGGAACCGCCGACCGCGATCAAAGTTCGCGTGCGACTTCCTCGATCTCGAAGCATTCGATCATGTCGCCGACCTTGATGTCCTGGTAGTTGGCCAGGGAGATGCCGCAATCGTAACCTTCCCGGACTTCCTTGGCGTCTTCCTTGAAGCGCCTCAACTGCCCGAGATCGCCCTCGTGGATAACGACATTGTCGCGCAGCAGCCGAACCTTGGCCCCGCGGCGCACCACGCCTTCGGTTACCATGCTACCGGCAACCTTGCCGACCTTGGTGATATTGAACACTTCGCGGATTTCCGCGTATCCAAGGGTGTTTTCGCGCAACTTCGGCGCCAACATGCCTGATAGCATTGATTTGAGATCATCGGTAACGTCGTAAATGATCGAATAATACCGGATTTCGACTCCGTCGCGCTTGGCCAGCTCGCGCGCCTGCGGGTTGGCACGCACATTGAAGCCAATGATCATGGCCTCCGACGCGCGGGCCAGCCCGACGTCGGACTCGTTGATACCGCCGATGCCAGCGTGCAAGATCTGCGTCTTGACTTCGTCGGTGCCGAGCTTGGTCAGAGCGCCAACAATTGCCTCCACGGAACCATGGACATCCGCCTTGATCACGACCGGCAGTTCCTTGGCCTCGCCATCCTGAATGCGTTGGAACATGTCCTCGAATGAACTGCGATTGGCCACGGCCTTGGCGTCACGGGTTCTGCGCTGGCGGAATTCCGTCACCTCGCGGGCGCGGGCCTCGCTGTCGACGACCACGACCTCGTCACCGGCCGCCGGCGTACCGCCGAGGCCCAAGGCCTCGACCGGCATTCCCGGACCGGCGAGCTTGGCGGGTTTGCCACTCGAATTCGAAAGCCCTCGGACGCGGCCCCACTCGCTACCGGCTACGATGATGTCGCCGACACGAAGCGTGCCTCTTTGAACGAGTACGGTTGCAACGGTTCCGCGCCCCCGCTCCATCCTGGATTCAACGATGACGCCCTCGGCGGGACGATCCGGATTGGCCTTGAGGTCAAGGATCTCAGCCTGCAGCAGGATCGCCTCTTCAAGCTTCTCGAGGTTGGTTCCCTCCTTGGCTGAAACCTCCACGCACAAGTCTTCACCCCCCATGGCTTCGACCACGATGCCGTGTTGCAGCAGATCGGTCTGGACACGATGAGGATTGGACTCCGGCCTATCGATCTTGTTGATGGCCACGATAATCGGAACTTCGGCCGCCTTGGCGTGGTCAATCGCCTCCTTGGTTTGGGGCATCACCCCATCATCGGCGGCAACCACCAAAACGACGATATCGGTTGCATGGGCGCCACGGGAACGCATTTCGGTGAACGCTTCGTGGCCCGGTGTATCGACGAATGTGATCTTGCCGCCGTGCGGCATGGTGACCTGATAGGCACCGATGTGCTGCGTAATGCCGCCGGCTTCGCGGTCGGCCACGTCGGTTTTTCTCAGTGCATCCAGCAGAGACGTCTTACCGTGGTCCACATGTCCCATCACCGTCACAACAGGCGGGCGGGCTTTCAAGGTCTCTTCGGAGTCGGTTTCGCCTTTAAGGCCAATTTCCACGTCGGCGTCGCTCACTCTCTTGGGATTGTGCCCGAATTCCTGGGCCAGAAGTTCGGCCGTATCGCCATCGACGGAATGGTTGATGGTTGCCATAACTCCCATTTTCATGAGCGCCTTAATGACATCCGCGCTTCGCGCAGCCATCCGGTTGGCCAATTCCTGCACCGTCAAGGTTTCTGGGATAATCACTTCGCGAACGATCTTTAGATTTTCGCCTCGAGCCGGCCCAACCTGCTTATTTTTTTCTTTCTGGCGCGCCCGCTTGACCGACGCCAAACTCCGGACCCGTTCGCTGCCGTCGTCGAGAGCATCGACGATCGTCAGCCGCCCGGCGCGGCGGCTCGGCTCGCCCTTGCGCTGGGCGGTGGCCGGACGACGAGCCTCGGTTTTTACCGGTTTCTTCGCTCGACCGCGTTTGTCCTCTTCCTCGGTTTCGGCAGCCGTCGCAGCCGGCGCCGCAGGGGCTGTCGGCGGAGCGGCAGGCCCGACCGAAGCCGGCGCAGCCTCCGCGGTAGGCGCTTCAGACTCGGATTTGGGCTCGGGCTCAGTTTCGGGTACCGACGGTGGGGCCTCGGCCTCCGCCGCTACGGGCTCCGCGGGCACCTCGCCAGCCACCGCTTCGGCGGCAGACGTATCAGGCTCGTCGGTCACCGCATCGTCGATCGGCATCTCCGGCTCAACGGGGGCGTCCTCTTGCTCGACGAACTCGGACTCCATTTCTTCCGGTTCGACAGAGCGTTCCTCTTCCATCTTGATGGCGTCTTGCAAGGCGCGCGCGCGGGCCTCTTTCTCTTTGTGAGTTAGCCCGATCGCCGCTCCTTCACGCGGCAAACCATCGCTTTGCGCGGAAAAAGCGGCCGCTTCGGCGGATTTCTTCGCCGCGGCTTCGGCTTCCCGGCGCACCTCCGACATACGGCCCCGTTCATCGCGCGCATAGGTCTTCTTCTTGCGCACCTCGACCGTGACCATCTTCGATCGGCCGTGGGCAAAGCTCTGCCGCACCTGGCCGGTCTCGACCGTCTTTTTAAGCTCCAGCCGCCGCGGTCTGCTCAGCGGCTCCTGCTTGTTTTCATCGGTTTCTTTGATCTCGGACATTTCAGTCTTGTCAGTCTCGACTCTATCTCACGGTTTCCCGGGATGGGTGGCTTGGGCATCGTCATTTCGGAATCCCGACAATCGTGCCGCATCCCGACGAACACCCAACGCCAACTTCCCCGGCGCAATCACCAAATGCACGGTGCGTTCACGACCGGCGGTCATCCCCAGCTCATCAGCACAGAACACATCCACCACCGGCACATCGGGCCCCGCTGCGCGCATTTTCGCACGAGCCCCGGGAGCACCATCGGCAGCGGCTAAAAGAACACCTCCGCGCCCCGCCCGCAACCATTCACTGACTTTTTCGTATCCCGACACCGCTTGGCCGGCGCGCCGCGCCATGCCAATCCGGTCGAGACAGCGGCGCACAAGTAGCCCTTCGACCCTCTCGACAAGGTCTGCCGAAACAGTCACCTGGGCGCGTGCAGCCCGTGCAAACAAGTTCTTTTCACAAGCCTTCTTCAACATTTGCCGGTTTGCACTCACCCATATACCTCTTCCCGGCAACCGACCGCCGATATCCGGAACCACCTGCCCCTGAGGGTCGATGACGAACCTCAGCAGCGCCTGCTTGTCCTTTACCGCTCCGCTCGCGATGCAGCGTCTTTGAGGCTGATCCTCGGCGCCGGCGGCGAGACGTTTCGGGTGCCCGGCCATCGCTCCTCAGCCTTCTTTACGCTCCTCTACGGCATCCACCTTAGGAGCTTCGGCCGCCGAAAGCTCGGTTTCCGGAGCGTCGTCGCCTTCGAACCAGTGAGCTCGAGCAGCCATGATAATATCGTTGGCACGCTCTTCGGTCAAAGTGCCGGCTGGGGCGATTTCCATAAGCTCGTCGCCGGCCAAGTCAGCCAAGTCATCCAATGTCTTAACGCCCTGCTCACCCAGTGCGACGAGGACCGCCGGCTTAAGACCGGCAACCTCGGTCAATTCATCGGCGACTCCCAGCTCCACGCGCTTGCGGTCGAACTCTTCATCACGAACAGAGAGAAAAGACCGCGCCCGCTCGCGGAGTTCGTGCGCGACGTCCTCTTCAAAGCCCTCGATGGTCAACAGGTCGTCGATCGGCACGAATGCAACTTCCTCAACCGACGAAAAGCCTTCGGTTACCAAAAGATGGGCAATCACATCATCGACATTGAGGGCATCGATAAAGGTTTGAGACCGGCCGCGAAATTCTTCGTTGCGGCGCTGCGATTCTTCGTCCTCGGTCAGGATGTCGATGTCCCAACCGGTCAACTGCGAGGCGAGACGCACGTTCTGCCCGCGCCGGCCAATGGCCAGACTGAGCTGATCGTCCGGCACGACCACTTCGATGCGGTTGGCCTCTTCGTCGAGAACCACCTTTGCGACCTCGGCAGGCGCCAGCGCGTTGACGATGAAGGTCGCCGGGTCGGAAGACCACTGGATAATATCGATCTTCTCGCCCTGCAATTCTCCGACAACGGCCTGAACCCGGGATCCGCGCATGCCGATACACGGCCCCACGGGATCGATCGTGGACTCGTTGGAATACACCGCAATCTTCGCCCGAGACCCGGGATCACGGGCGACCGATCTGATCTCGATAATGCCCTCGTATATTTCCGGCACTTCCTGTGCAAACAGCTTGGCCATGAACTGCGGGTGCGTTCGCGACAGAAAAATCTGCGGTCCGCGCGGCTCTTCGCGCACGTCCAGTATGTAGGACCGAACCCGATCACCAGTATTGAAGTGTTCCCGGGGGATCGTCTCTTCCCGGCGCAACATCGCTTCGGCCCGGCTGAGATCAACAATGACATTGCCGAACTCGACCCGCTTGACAAGACCGTTGACGACTTCGCCGACACGGTCCTTGAATTCGTCGTACTGGCGCTTGCGCTCAGCTTCCCGAACTTTGTGGACAATGACCTGTTTGGCCGTTTGAGCCGCGATCCGGCCAAAATCGATTGGCGGCAGCGGATCCACCAAGAACTCGCCCATCTCCGCATCCGATTTTCGCCCGCGAGCCCCGTCGATACCGATCTGTGTCGCTTCGTTTTCAATCTCTTCGACGACTTCCAGATACCGAGCGAGACTGATTTCGCCGGTGACCCGGTCGATGTTGGCGCGGATGTCGTGCTCGTGCCCATACTTGGAGCGGCCCGCCTTCTGAATGGCCTGCTCCATGGCCTCGAGGACCTCATCGCGATCAATGCCCTTGTCACGCGCGACGGTTTCCGCAACCTGCAGCAGCTCCGGTCGTGAGTGAACGGCCTCTGCTTCTTTTGCTAGCTTCATTATTGCTCACCCGACTGTGTCGCTGCACCTTGCTCGTGCGCAGCGAGCAATTCCTTGGTCAGCATAAGCTTAGCCCGCCTGATATCATCAAACGTCAATGCAACCTCGTCGTCCTCAACATTCAGGCGGACGTTTCTTTCGTCCGTGCCTAGTAACCGGCCCTGGAACCGGCGGCGGCCTCCCACCGGAGACTCCATCTCGATCTTCGCCTCGAACCCCGCATACTTCTCAAAGTCGCTCAGGCGAACCAGCGGCCGATCAATCCCCGGCGAGCTGACCTCTAATGTATACGCCTCCGGCAGCGGATCCTCGACCTCCAGAATCGGAGATATCGCACGACTGAGTACGGCACAATCTTCGATCGTCATGGACCCGTCAACAAGCCTTTCGGCCATAATCTGCAACCTAAACTTCTGCTGTCCGAGAATTGCGACCCTGATAAGATCGAATCCCATGGCCTCGGCCGTGGGCCGGATAAGCCTCTCGATGCGATTGGCTGGATCCATTCGCCAGTCCTAAATTCCCGAACATACGTCGAAATACCTGAGCGTCGGCCCCAATAACCAAAAAAGGCGGGCCTTTAGCCCGCCCCATCGAACTTGCCAATGCTAAGCTCAACGAGACTCAATCGTTGCCGAGCCCTACGCCCGCTACTCCTCCTATATAACCTCTGCGCCCGAGCGCACAAGGCTTTTTCGCTCGGGCGCCCGGCCGCCGATACGGCCCTCGCGCTCGAACTTAAGGTAGGCGCACGCCGCGCCTCGAGCGCGTGCCTTGGCCTCGTACCGCGTGGGAAACCAGTCTTCCGGGCGGCACCGCCAATCCGCGGGCTGCCGCGCCGTCCATGAGAACCGCCTGTCGGCCGTTACGCGCTCCAGCGCCCAGCGGACATACCCCATATGATCGCTGGCAAAGCACAAATGGCCGCGATCTTTCAGGATCCTTGCCACCGCATCGACGGTGCTGGCGCTGATAAAGCGGCGCTCGTTGTGCCGTGCCTTCGGCCAGGGGTCCGAAAAAAGAACGAACACCCGGCCGACGCTCGCATCGACCAATGCCGCCAACAGCGGACGCGCGTCGTCATCCAAAATGCGCACATTGTCGAGTTGCCGCGCCTTCACCTTCGACAGCACGGCGGCCACGCCATTGATGAACGGCTCGCAGCCGATAAATCCCACATCCCGATGGGCCTCCGCCTGCGACACCAAATGCTCGCCCGCGCCAAATCCCACTTCCAGCCAGACATCGCGCACCGGCTTGTCGAACAAGGTTTGCGGCTCGAGACTCTCTCCCTTCCGCGGAAGCACAATGCGCAGCCGCGGAAGGTACGAGTCCACCAAAGCTTGACGGCCTGGGCGCAACCGCCGCCCTTTGCGGCGGCCGTGGAAGTGCGGAGCGTTAATAGCGCTTGATGGTGCCGGGAATTGCGTCAACGGGCGCCGAAAGCGGACCGGAGATCGTCGGCCAAGCCCGTTGTTTCCCAAGAGAACCCGCCGTCTGGATCCGGATGCCGTCCAAAGTGGCCATAGGCGGCCGTCCGCGCGTAGATCGGCCGATTGAGCCCGAGATGGGTGCGCATTCCCCGTGGCGACAAGTCCATCAACTCTTGAAGGACCTTGGCAAGCTTCTCCTCATCCACTTCCCCGGTGCCGTGTGTGTCCACGTATACCGAGATCGGGTGGGAAACGCCGATGGCATAGGAAAGCTGGATCGTGCATCGGCTCGCCAATTCGGCTTCGACGACGTTCTTGGCGAGATAGCGCGCCGCATAGGCGCCCGACCGGTCGACCTTCGTCGGATCCTTGCCGGAGAAGGCGCCGCCACCGTGAGGCGCAGCCCCGCCGTAAGTATCGACGATGATCTTGCGGCCGGTGAGGCCGGCATCACCATCCGGACCGCCCACGACAAAGCGTCCCGTGGGATTGACATAGAAATTCGGCTCGTCGCACATCCAGCCTTCGGGCAAGACATTGACCACGTGCGGCCGGACAATTTCGCGAACATCATCCACCGAAAGCTTGTCCGAGTGCTGCGAGGAAACGACGATGGCGGTCGCGCCCACGGGCATGCCGTCCACATAGCGCAATGTCACTTGGCTCTTGGCATCCGGACCCAATCCCGGTTCGGTACCGGAGTGGCGGGCTTCCGCCAGGGACGCGAGGATGGCGTGGGAGTAGAATATGGGCGCAGGCATCAACACGTCGGTTTCGCGGCACGCATAACCGAACATGATCCCCTGGTCGCCAGCGCCTTCATCCTTGTTCCCCAAAGCATCCACGCCCTGCGCGATGTCAGGCGACTGCGAATGGATGTGTGACGTAACTTCCGCATCTTTCCAGTGAAACCCATGCTGCTCGTAGCCGATCGAGCGAATGGCCTGGCGAGTGATCTCACGAAATTGATCATGACCCAGCGTGTCCGGCCCGCGCACTTCGCCAGCCAGCGCGACGAAATTCGTCGTGCACATTGTTTCGCACGCCACACGGGCTTCCGAATCCTCCGTCAGGAAAGCATCCACGATCGCATCAGATATTCGATCGCAGACCTTGTCGGGATGACCTTCGGAAACGGATTCACTGGTAAATACGTAATCGCTTTTCCACACAGCTGATGCCTCAACTCTATTAAAAGGAGGTGTTGGATGAAGATGTTCGCCAGAAAAAAGGTCTGACCGGGCGCCTTGGCACATACCCAATTTTCCCCGGTGGACAAGTCCGCTACTCAGCGAACGTCACCACGGGACCGAAACGGACTTGTGGCAACCTTTACAACCAAGGTCAAGGAGTTTACCCGTGACTTTGCGACCGATCAGCGCCCCGCCGAACCTGTCCCTAACCCTGTTCGGCGTTGCCTAGGGATTTCGCGAGTTCGAACAAACGCTTACGCACCTGCGGGTCTCCGATCCGATAGTACGCGCGCACCAATTCAAGCGTTTCACGGCGGGTCAACGGATCCGGGTCCAGAGAAGAATGAGGTTGATCGCTGAGGCCCCAAGCCGATTGCGCCTCTTCGCTGGACATGAGGTCGGGCATGTCGTCGAAGAAAAACGAAACGGGGACATCGAGGATCCGGCTAAATTCGAACAAACGTGACGCGCCGATGCGATTTGCCCCGCGTTCGTATTTTTGGATCTGCTGAAACGTGAGTCCAACCGCTTCCCCAAGCTTCTCCTGACTCAACCCAAGAAGGGTACGCCGGAGCCGCACACGGCTGCCTACATGGATATCGACCGGATTTGGTGTGCCCGGAGGCAACCGCTCAATTCGAGAGCCGCGGGAAGTGCCCCTTCCTTTCCGCCTCCCTTGATTATTTGATTCAACCATTGTTTTTCTTTTCGCTCTCTAGGCTTCGACATTTGTATGTTTCTCACGCTCCTCACTGCGATACCCAACGAGTGCTCCCAAACAGACCTCACCAGACCGCGAGCGATCCGACATAATATGCAAATTTTAATCGTTTTCGCAACAATTGTTCCCGTATAATACGTTATTTGCTAACTTATTCCCCAAATAGGGGTTATTGGCGACGGGACAACAACAAACCCGTGCTGATCGCAATCGTCGCCACTAGCAGAACCATCCAGTTCCCGAGCCGGGCATAGGGAGGTGACGTTGCCAAAGCGGTCGGCAGGGGCCCATCGATAATCCCCTGCTTGCCCAAACCTATACGGGCGACGACACGCCCCCATGGATCTATGATCGCAGAGATACCGGTGTTTGCAACCCGGACAAGGGGTAAACCTTCCTCTACTGCCCGTAACCGCGCGGTTGCCAGATGTTGGAAGGGCCCTGAGGAGTGACCATACCAGGCATCATTCGTGATATTCAGCATCCACTCGGGACGATCCTCCGCATCGACCACCTGTCCCGGAAAAATGACCTCATAGCAGATCAGGGGGCTTACCGGCGGCAGCCCCGGCAGATGCATGGTTTGAACCCCACTGCCTCGCGAGAAGTCCACGGCGCCCGATGTCACCTTCGCGAGATTGAGCAGGTTTCGAAACGGAACATACTCCCCAAACGGCACCAAATGAGATTTGTCGAAGGTGGCGACGGGCGATCCCTCGTGATCAAAAGCCAGCAAACTGTTCCAGACTTGGTAGGGTTCTCCCGGCGGCGTTCGCCGCAGCGTTCCGGTGATCGTCAAACCTCCCGAGGGCGTATATCCGCCAATCATCCGCAATCGTGGACGGTCTTCGCCGAGAAACAGCGGCGCGGCGGTCTCGGCCCAAATAACGTGAGTGGGCGACGGTGTCGCGGGAAGGGCGCCCATCCTTGCCTGCTTGAGCAGATGATCGTCCAATAGCGTCCGATCCCATTTGACTTTCTGATCGATATTCGGCTGCACCAACCGCAGCTGGACGCCCGCGACCTCCTCTGCCTTGCCGGCCAAGGCAAGCCGCACCGCACCGCCGGTCCACGTAGCCGCCAGCACGGCAACAGCGCAGATCACCGCAACAATGGCCGGCTTGCGGCTCGGATCGTCAGCTGTCAGTACCGCCGGCATGGCGGCGGCGGTCACGGTCAACAAACCAAGCCCGTAGGTACCAATGACGGCCGTGCTCTGAATCATGGCATCGGAAAATGTCCAGACGCTGCCGATCAAATTCCAGGGAAATCCCGTGAGGGCCCAGCTGCGCACCCACTCGAGAGCGGTCCATGCGCCCGCAAAGACCAGCACGCCGCCTGCCCCGCGGGCACCGGACACCCGGGTTAGGAGAGCGGCGAACGCCGGATATAGGGCGAACATCGCCGCCAACCCCAACACCGCGATCGGCGCCATCCATCCGAACTGCTCCGGTTTGGTGAGCAGAGCGTTGGCGATCCAGTAGAGCCCCGCGATAAAATGTCCGAACCCGAACCACCAACCGGCGAAGAAACAGGCGCGCCGCGATGGACTGCTTTCGATCAGCCAAAACAGTCCGGTAAAGGCCGGAGCAAGCAGCACCCAGACATAAAGCGGCGGGAGGGCGGCGACTGCCAGAACCCCCAATCCGAACGCGAGCGCACCACGCCGCCAGCCCGAGACCTGGCCCGTGGCCGCATGAAGACGGTGGAGGATGCGCATCGCCGATGGGCGTGTGTCCGAATCCCCGGCCACGGCGCCAGCGTCGGAGCGGCCGCGGCTCATCTCTGAGTGCCGGCGTTTCGCGCGGTTGCCTCCGTTGACGCCGGCGCCAGAGAAGTGCCAGGACCGCGAATGCGCAACCGCCGGATCCGGCGGGGATCGGCTTCAAGCACCTCGAATTCCACGCCCGAAGAGTGAGCGATCAGCTCTCCACGGATGGGAACGCGCCCGGAAAGCGAGACAACAAGCCCGCCGAGAGTATCGATGTACTCTTTTTCCTCTTCGCTCAGTGCCGACGGGAAGACTTCTTCCATCACCTTGATCGGCGCGCGGGCGTCTGCGTCGATTGTACCGTCGGCGCGGCGTTCGAGATTGGGCTCCGGAGCACTGTCATGCTCGTCTTCGATTTCGCCGACAATTTCCTCGACCACGTCTTCGATCGTAATCAAACCGTCAATACCGCCGAACTCGTCGACGACCAGCGCCATATGCGACCGCTTGGCGCGCATCTCCAAAAGCAGCTCCAGTATCTCCATCGAAGGCGCCACGAATAGCACGCGCCGAAGGATCTTCGACAAGTTGAACCCCGCCGCGTCGTCCTGCCAGGTTATGACGTCTTTGATATGAATCATGCCGATGGCGTCATCGAGCGTCTCGCGATACACGGGTAGCCGGGAATGACCCGTCTTGGTCATCAGCGCAATGACTTCATCGCGCGGCATGGCGCTCTCCACGGCGATAATGTCGGCGCGCGGCACCATGGCGTCTTCCGCCGATCGCTCCCTCAATCGAAGAATGTTCGCGACCAGGATCCGCTCGTCGTTGCCTAGCGGAATTTCCGACTCCTCGCGTTCCTCGATCAGTTCATCGAGGGTGTCCCGGGGCGATGTGTCGCCGTTGCGGGCCTTCCGCGAACCGCGAAACATTGCGCGCACCAAGTCCCAAATGTTCGGATCGGATTTGGCCCCGGCCGCGCGGGGCTGGATACTGTCGCTTGACGACTCAGGGACGGGATCGGACGCGCGATTGCTCATGACAGGCGCTCGTGCTCACGATAGGGATCCGCCACTCCCAAGCCGCTTAAAATCTGCGATTCCAAGCGCTCCATCTCTTTCGCCTCCGCCTCGGCAAGATGGTCGTAGCCGCAAAGATGAAGCATACCATGAACCACCAGATGACTTAAGTGGTCCGCGAGCGGTTTTTCGCCCGCCGCCGCCCCGGCAGCCGATGTTTCGAAGGCAACGACGATGTCGCCGAGAAGCAGGGGCTGGTCCGGGCTCGGCGGAACCGGCATTCCCCCCTCGCCAACCATCGGAAACGAGAGGACATCGGTGGGCTCGTGGCGGCCGCGATAGTCGGCGTTGAGTCGCGTGATGTGTGCGTCGTCTGCTAGAATCACGCTGGCCTCGGCCCCTTTGGTACTCGGCCGCACCGCCCCGAAGGCAGCGGCGGCGGCGCGCTCGCAAACGCTTTCCGCGCCTGGCACGGCATTCGTCCATTCCGCGGACTCGGCAATCACCTCAATCAGAATGGCGATGGATCCGGTTTCCGGCTCATTCGGGTTCATATTGTGATCCGGTTCCCTGCTGCTGTTCGGCGATATTGTAAGCACGAACGATCTTGGTTACGAGCGGATGGCGGACAACGTCGGACTCGGTAAAAGTGACAAAGGCGATGCTGGAGACGCCTTCCAAAACCTCGACGGCATGCCGCAGCCCGGAACGCGTGCCCTTGGGCAAATCCACCTGACTGAGGTCTCCGGTGATCACCATGCGGGAATTATCGCCCAGCCGCGTCAGGAACATCTTCATTTGCACGGCCGTGGTGTTCTGCGCCTCATCGAGAATAACGAAGGCGTTCGCCAGCGTTCGCCCCCGCATAAAGGCCAGCGGAGCCACCTCGATTTCGCCGCTGTCGAGCCGCTTGACCACCTGGGGAGCCGGCAACATGTCATATAACGCGTCGTACAGCGGCCGGAGATAGGGATCGACCTTTTCGCGCATGTCGCCGGGCAGAAATCCGAGTTGCTCTCCGGCCTCGACCGCGGGCCGGGACAAAATGATGCGGTCCACCTCACCACTAACCAGCCGTTCCACGGCTTTAGCCACGGCTAGGTATGTCTTGCCCGTTCCCGCCGGTCCCAGCCCGAAGACCATATCATGCTTGTCAATGGCATCAATGTAGCTGGCCTGGGTCGGAGATCGGGCGAGAACAGTTCGTTGACGGATCTGGACAGCCACGTCTCCGCTAGACGCAGGGCCGGGCGAGGACGTCATTCGCAGCGCCGCATCGACGTCTTGCCGTTCCACTGTTTGCCCGCGTTTTAGGCGATCGTACAAATCATCGAGCACTTTGCCGCCCTCTTCAACCGCGTCTTCCGGTCCCGAGAGGGTGACTTGATTGCCGCGCGCATCCATCACGATATGGAGCTTCTGCTCGATCCGCGCCAAATGGCTGTGGTGGGCGCCGAACAGCTGCTGCGCCAACCGATTGTCTTCGAATTCCAGGCGCAACGCGTTGTCCGGCGCCGTGTTGGTGTCGCTGGACTTCGTCGGCCGATTCAAGCCACCGCCCTATCGGTCAACGTTCCGGACAAGCTATTGGCGGAACCCGCGGTTATCATCACCGGCTGCAGACTGCCGAGCAGCGGCCGCGGCGCCTGGGCATGAACCGCTTGCATATACGGACTCCGTCCCACCAGCTGTCCAGGATGCCGTCCAGGACGATCGAACAATACCGTCATCTCCCGGCCAATGCATCGATCGTTAAATCGCTTCTGCTGTTCATCGAGCAGAGATTGGAGCTCCGCCAGGCGCTCGCTCTTCACAGCGTCGTCTACCTGATCTTCCAGCGAGGCGGGAGTCCCCGGTCGAGGGCTGTACTTGAAGGAGTACGCGCTGGTAAATTCCACATCTTTCACCAACTCCAGGGTCGCGCGGAAATCACCGTCGGTTTCACCCGGAAAGCCAATGATGAAATCGGAACTGAGAGCCAAATCCGGCCGCGCAGCCCGCAACCGGTCTACGAGGCGTCGGTAATCGTCGCTACCGTGGCGGCGGTTCATGGCGGCAAGCACGCGGTCAGACCCGGATTGAACCGGCAGGTGAAGAAACGGCATCAATTCGGGCACGTCACGGTGGGCGGCAATCAGGGCGTCGTCCATATCGGCGGGATACGACGTGGTGTAACGGATACGCTCAATCCCCTCGATCTCGGCGACCTCGGCGATCAAACGCCCCAGCCCCCATTCGCCACCACCAGGGGCCTCACCGTGAAAGCAATTGACGTTCTGGCCTAGAAGCGTGATTTCGCGAACGCCCGCGGATGCATAGCACCGCGCTTCGCGCAGAACATCGGCGACCGCTCTCGAGTATTCCGCGCCTCGGGTATAGGGAACGACACAGAAGGTACAAAATTTGTCGCAGCCTTCCTGCACCGTCAGAAAGGCGCTGCTGCCTTCGGCGCCGGCCGCCGGCCCGGGCAAGTGGTCGAACTTTGGATCGGCCGGAAAATCCGTATCCAGCACGGCCCCCGCGGCACGTTCTGCCCGAGCAACCATCTCCGGAAGCCGGTGGTAAGTTTGCGGCCCGAGAACGATGTCCACGAAAGGCGTTCGCCGCAGGATCTCTTCGCCCTCGGCCTGGGCGACACACCCCGCCACCGCAATCATAACCCGGCCATTCCGCGTGCCGGGCCGATCTTTGAGTGGCCGGAGCCTTCCGAGCTCCGAGTACACCTTTTCCGCCGCCTTCTCGCGGATATGGCAGGTATTGAGGATAATCATGTCGGCGG
Organism: uncultured Rhodospirillales bacterium; assembly: GCA_937127205.1. GTDB lineage: Bacteria > Pseudomonadota > Alphaproteobacteria > Rhodospirillales > Defluviicoccaceae > CAKZLS01. Next base: position 11,661 of record CAKZLS010000092.1, on the reverse strand, counting down.
CGGCCGGATCATCGGTCGGAGCATAACCCAGGGGCGCCAAGACGTCCGCAATGCGCGCGGAGTCGTACACGTTCATCTGACAGCCGTAGGTCTTTATGTGAAGTTTCTTATCCAACGCAAGAATGCTGGCGCCAAGGGGAATCGGCCGAACAGGGAAACGAACTGATCATCAAGTTAGCCAAATCAGATGCTGAGCGACGATTGGGTGAAGGTACCAAGCCCGTGAACAGAGTCAAGTCGGCGCAAGCTTCAATGCGCCGGTCACTCTGTGTCCTTGGCACCCTCCAATGGCACGCCGAAAAGTTCCAAACGGTGCCCGACAAGTCTGAACCCGTGCTGTTCGGCGATTTTTCGCTGCAGAGCCTCGATCTCCGGATTGCGAAATTCTGTTACTTGGCCGGTCTGGATATCGATCAAATGATCGTGGTGCTCATCCGTCACCTCCTCGTAACGGGAGCGGCCGTCGCCGAAATCATGGCGCTCAAGAATGCTGGCTTCTTCGAACAGGCGGACCGTCCGGTAGACGGTCGCAATACTGATCCTGGGGTCCAATCGAACGGCGCGATGGTAAACTTGCTCAACATCCGGGTGATCCGTGGCCTCGGATAGAACGCGGGCAATGATGCGCCGTTGACCGGTCATCTTCATGCCCCTCTCCATGCACAATTGCTCGATGCGCGATGGTGATGCCATTGTTCGTCCCTAAATGCTCGAAAAGGTCACATGCACCGCATGACCTGACGATCGATCACGTTGCAATCCGGTATTCGGTTAACCGCGGCGCCGATTTTGGGTCCGCCGAGAAGTCCCCAAACCGATTTCTTTTGCCAACCGGCTACGATGTTTCGCGTAATTGGGTGCGACCATCGGGTAATCCGCGGGCAGTCCCCACCGCTCGCGATATTCTTCTGGCGTCATGTTATAAGATGTCTTTAGATGCCGTTTGAGCATCTTCAACTTCTTGCCGTCTTCTAAACAAACGATATAGTCAGGGTACACTGACTTCTTCACTGGGACGGCGGGCTTCGGCCGCTCAGGAACCGAAGGCTCTGTTCCGACGGACACTAATGTTTTATAAACATCCTGGATTAGCCCGGGCAAATCAGAAACGGCGACCGGATTGTTTCCAACATGTGCAGCAACGATTTCGCTCGTCAGTCCGAGCATTTCAACAGTATTAGCTTTGTCGCTCATCCAATATCTTCCCCGGTTTTTTGTATTAGTGCCGCTTATATAGATAGTATATCGATTGATAGCAAGAACACAGAATGAGAAATATACGCAAGCAAAAAATAAGCGATGAATACGATTTTTCTCTGGATATCACTACGGAAGTGTGTCCGCTCACTTTTGTCCGAACTAAATTGCTGCTTGAACGCATGACACCGGGTCAAACCGCGGCCGTTCGTTTAAAGGGTGCCGAGCCATTGGACAATGTTCCGCGATCAGTGAAGGAACACGGACACACTATACTTTCTCTCGAGCCCGAAACTTTGGAAGCTTCAGCGGACAGCATCTACCGACTTGTAATCCGTAAGAATTAGTCTAGCCCTTCACGACCTGCGCCCCCTGAAGACCACGGCACGGTTGTGCAAGCGGTTCCGACCGTCATTGATCCCGCCTGATAGTGCTTTCTCACTGTCTTTTATTGAACTTTATGTTCGATGCCCCACTCTCGCGACAACACAAGCGCATCGATGGAGGGTCCGGTCGGCCGACGGTAATAGCCGCGCCGCCGGCCTACCTGGGAAAACCCGCAATTCGCATACAATCGGCGCGCCGCTTCATTTCCTTCGGCAACTTCGAGAACCATCCGCCTAGCGTCCCGGGCGTTGGCCTCCCGGACGGCCCGTTCCACCAGCCGGCGCGCCATCCCGTTCCGCCGCTCGCAGGGCACCGTCCCCAATGCCAGCACCTCGCATTCCCCTCCGGCCGCGCGGCACAGAATGAATGCCGTTGGCATATTTGCAACGAGGGCGATAAAGCCGAATGCGCCGGGAGTCGCGAGGATATTCCCGACCGCCGTGTCGCTCCAGGCCTCTTCCAAGCAACGCTCGGTCATCGCGGCGACAACCGCCGCATGGCTGCTTGCCACGGCAACCATTTCGGACGGCATGACGCTCACGGCTTTACGGGGCGCCCGGAATTCGGCGTATCGGTGGGCTTCGGCCTACCCCTATGCTTCGGCGCGCCAGTGTCCGGCGAACGCAGATACAGCGGCGAAGGCGGATTGTTCGCCGTCGTCTCGCCAGCGATGTAACGCCGGGCGGCCACGCGGGCCACGTCCCTGGCATGAGGGCTACTGCAACCGGCGGCCATCACCACATCCAGCCCCCGAGGCACGAGGCACTCGACGGCAGCGGCCGCAGCCGTTCCGGCGACGACAACCGGTTGTTCCGGCAAGATGTCTGCAAGACCGTCAAAGGAAACGGCCTCCGGCGCGGTCAGGGGCGGGCCGGTGGCGGCGAACACCTGGGCGAAGATGTCGCCTCTCTTGGAGTCCAGCGCGACCAACAATGCACGGCCGGCGCGCTTTTCAAAATCTATTGCCTCGGCAATGGCCTCCAAACTCGTCACCCCGACGCAAGGAATCCCGGCGGCGAGCGCCATACCGCGCGCCGCCGCCAGCCCGATGCGCAAGCCGGTAAATGCCCCCGGCCCGACCGTGACGCCCAGCGCGTCGATCTCCGGGAAGCCCATCGATGCTTCGTTCAGTACCGCTTTAATCATGGGCAACAACGCCTCGGCGTGCCCGCGTTCCATCACCTCGGAGCGCCCGATCATCACTTCATCGGTCATGACGGCAACCGAGCATGCCGAGGTGGTGGTATCGAGCGCCAAGATGTTCATAATTCTTCATTACACTGGTTTGCAGGAAACAAATACCAGGATCGGTCCATGTCCCTAATCGAAATAACCTCGGAATCCTACGGCGTCGAGCTAGATATCGCCTACGCCACAGACGGGAACTTTACGGGCCAGACTGTATACCGACGCGCGGCGTGCTATCTGCACTCCGACGCTGCGGAAAAGGTGCGCCGCGCCGTTGAACTGGCCGCTCCTCTCGGGTACCGGCTTAAGATCTTCGATGGCTTCCGGCCCACCGAAGCGCAGTGGGTCCTGTGGCGCCACTTCCCAAACCCGGACTATATCGCCGATCCGCGCACCGGCTCGCGGCACAGCACAGGGACCGCCGTGGATTTGACACTGGTTGACGCGTCAACCGGCCGCGACCTGGACATGGGTACGTCCTTCGACGACATGACCCCATCTTCATGGCACGGAGATACCGCAATCCCCGTTGGCGCTCAGCGCAACCGCATGATCCTGCTCGGCATCATGACCGCTGCTGGGTTCGATTTTTTCCGAAACGAGTGGTGGCACTACCAGCTGTTCGATGCTGATCGGCACTACCCGCTCTTGTCTGACAGTGCGCTTACCGAAGGCCTGATGTGAGCTAAACCACCGAGCAGGCCTCGTCGAACTCGAGGCGTTTGTTGCGGGGACGCAGCGTGTCGGGATTGCCGTAGCCCAGATTGCATAGAAAATTGGACTTAATGCTGGTGCCGGCAAAAAACGCCTGATCGACCTTGTCGTTGTCAAACCCCGACATGGGCCCGCAATCGAGGCCCAAGGCACGGGCGGCGAGCATGAGATACGCTCCCTGCAAGGTGCCGTTTCGGAAAGCGGTCGTCCGGATGTGCGCCTCTTTTCCCGCGAACCACGATCGTGCGTCCGTATGAGGAAACAGTTCCGGCAGTCGTTCATGAAACTCCAAGTCGTGCCCGAAAATAGCGGTCGCGGGCGCCGTCATGGTTTGCTCAACATTCCCCTCCATCAGGCACGGCTTGAGCTTTTCCTTGGCCTCGTTAGACAAGACGAACACGATCCGCGCGGGGCTGCAGTTTGCGCTGGTTGGACCCATTCTCGCCAAATTCCAGACATCGGTGAGCAAACCGGCGTCAACCGGCTCGTCTCGCCAGCCATTGTGGGTTCGTGCCTGTCGGAAGAGAACATCAAGGGAATTCTCGTCGATCGCGTTTTTCACCGGCGCCTCCGCGTGCCTGTTGCCGTCTCAACAAACACAAGATGTAGGGCGCTTAGGACCGCACGACGAGGGAGAAGGCGTTTAAATTAAGCAGACGGCTCGGAAACAGAAGGTGCGTACTGCAATCGTGCGTCATCGAGCCGTCTCAAGTCGTTAGCCTCCATGATGGATTGGACGGTGTCGGTGTAGCCGGCACGCTGTTGCGAGGCGGTCTTGAGAGAAGGGATCAACAACACACCGTCCAAAGGCGCCCCGCCACGCCGCATGTCGGCACGGGTCTCGCGGAATTGATCGTAAGCGGGGTGGACATTGAGATTTTGGACATAGGCCCGCACGGATTCCAAAAGTGAGTCGAAGCTCCAGGCCTCCTGGGCTCTGCCCAAGGTCAAATTGCTTGACGTTACCGCCTCGACTTGTGGCGCCGCATCCACGGGCAGGCCGAACAACGCATTTCTCTGGTGCGAAAGCGCCGACGTTCCCCAATCACTATTCAAGGCCGCCGTCGCCAGCGCCAGGGAAGGCGGAACGACGTCGATACGGCGGGCAAGATCATCGAGATCTCCGGGCTCTGCCCGGTACTCCTCGGCCTTGATGATGAGCCACAAGCGATCCTGCGGGCTCAACCTAAGTCCGCGGCGCACCGCGTAGCGGATACGCCAAAGACGCTTCCGATCGGCCACAATTTCTTCGTTGGCATACAGGATTAAGGGCAGGACAACTCGGAAGAAAACAACTTTCCGGGATTCTTCCTCGTTTAGAGATTCGAGATCCGAAGGCAGGTTACTGAGAAACAAACGCGGCACGGCGACATTGCCGGAACCCACCAGATCGAGATCGTAACCCATGCCGGGGATGTCTTCAGACAATGAGTCCGCTGTTAACGGACGCGCGCCGGTGGTGATCCCGATCATTCTGTTGGGCAGTCCGAAGCCGCCGGCGTCTGTTTGAAAAACGGGGACCAACCGCGCCTGCGGCGCCCGCGTCTCCTCCGCCGGAGGACGAACGGAGACGAGCACGACGAGTATGCCCACGAGGGCGCCCATCGTACCTATTACGCCGTAGTGCAGAATTCTCATCGGAATCTATCTTGCCAAGAACCGTCGCCTTGTCAGTCGGCTTTGTTCTTGTGACGTCACGCCGAGCAGTCGCCCAAATTCTCACGCACGGTTAACGTTGCCGCGCTTCCAAAAGCCGCCTGACGTCTTATTGTACGCGATTAGAGGCAAATTTTCAAAAAAGCTCTACTCAAGTGCGCCGCCGCTAAAGTGACGAACCGATCGCTGGAAGCAGTTCCTCACCACTCCACGGAGCGAACCTCAAGCACCTCAGGAACGTAATATTTCAGCATATTTTCAATGCCGTGCTTGAGAGTCATGGTGGAACTGGGGCAACCGGAACAGGCTCCCTGCATCCGAAGATAAACAATGCCGTCTTCGAAACTCTCGAAGGTGATGTCGCCACCGTCCTGAGCAACGGCCGGCCGCACGCGGGTTTCCAGCAGTTCCTTGATTTGGGCGTCGATGTCGCCATCCATCGCCTCGTCACCGCCGCCTGCTCCCTCAGCACCGGCGTGTTCGGAAACCGCCTCGTCGCCAGAGGTGAAATGTTCCATGATCGAACTCAGGATCATGGGTTTCATGACATCCCAATCGCGGTCGGGCGTTTTTGTGACGGTTACAAAGTCACTGCCAAGAAAAACACCGGAGACGCCATCCACCTCGAAAACACGGAGGGCCAGCGGTGAGCGGCGCGCATCCTCCGGACCGGTAAAATTCGCCGTGCCTGCGGGCATAACGTCACAACCGGGAAGAAACTTCAGTGTCGCCGGGTTGGGGGTGGTCTCGGTTTGAATGAACATGGCTCTCTCTTTTTTTCCCTAAAGACCTGCGTTGAAAATATGGGCGGCTCGGCACCCACCGTCAAGACATACTATAGAAGTCGGACTTTATACCAACGATCACTGATAGGGGTTCATTGTGATCGTTGGTATTACCCATTGCCGGTCAAAAATCCCACTGTCTTATATACCTCCTCGATCACCGGCTCGGCGATGGCCCGGGCACGTTCGGCGCCATCACGCAGCACACCGTCCACATATGCCGGATCGTCTTTCAGCCGGTTTATTTCACTGGTGATGGGGCCGAGGCGGGCTACCGCCAGATCGGAGAGCTCCGCCTTGAATTTCGAGAACTGCCAGCCGCCGAACTGCGCGCAAATGGCCTCGAGCTCCTGATCGGCCAGAGCGGCATAAATACCCATGAGATTGGCCGCCTCCGGCCGTCCCTCGATGCCGTCGACCGAGTCGGGGATCAGTTCGGGATCGGTTTTCGCCTTACGGATCTTCAACGCAATAAGTTCGGCATCATCGGTCATGTTGATGCGCGAATAGTCCGAGGGATCCGATTTGCTCATCTTGTTGGTTCCGTCGCGGAGCGACATGACCCGCGTGGCCGGGCCGAAAATCAGTGGCTCCACAATGGGAAACAGCTCGGTGCCGAAATCGTTGTTGAATTTCTGGGCAATATCTCGCGTCAGTTCCAGGTGCTGTTTTTGATCCTCGCCCACGGGAACATGGGTGGCCTTGTACAAAAGAATGTCGGCGGCCATCAAATCCGGGTAGGCAAACAAGCCGACGGACGCGTTCTCGCGGCTTTTGCCGGCCTTCTCCTTGAACTGGGTCATTCGGTTCAGCCATCCCAGCCGGGCCACGCAGTTGAAGATCCAGGCTAACTGCGCATGACCGGGCACGTGGCTCTGAACGAACAGGACGTTCTTCTCCGGATCGATCCCCGCCGCGAGAACGGCCATCGCCACCTCGCGCGTATTGGCGATCAGCTCTGCCGGCTCCTGCCACACGGTGATGGCGTGCATGTCGACGACGCAAAACAAGCACTCGAACTCGTCCTGCAAACGCACCCAGTTGCGGATGGCGCCGAGGTGATTACCGAGATGCAGATGACCGGTCGGCTGAATGCCTGAAAGGATGCGTTTCATTGGACTTTCAAGAATAACGGATGAAAACAACGGATAATACCAACGCGGCGGTTTATGGCCATCTAACCGGTTTCGGTCAAGACACGTCCTTGCGCCGCATCAGGCTGCGCAGGTCCCTCGGCCGCGCGGCGCCGAACAAGTTCGCAAGGACCGCGAAGGTGGCGAGCCCCGCGCCAATCAGGGCGGCCAGGGCCATGATCCGGACGACCGTATTGCCCTCGAACCAAGGAGCCAATGCCTCGTCCGCGAAGAACAGCGCGGCGGCCATGCCGGCGCTGGCCAGCAAAATGCGCGGCAGCCGGCGCTTCAAGCGTTCGTCTATGGAGTAATGCCCCCTGCGGTAAAGGATGAAGGCGAGCAGGCCGGCATTCATCCATGACGACACGGCGGTGGCGATGGCGATACCCACGTGGAGAAACGGTCCCATGAGCGCGAGGTTAAGCAGAAGATTGATCACGGTGGTCGCCGCTGCGACCTTGACCGGGGTTTTGGTATCGCCGCGAGCGAAATAGCCTGGCGTCAGCGCTTTGATCATCACATAGGCTGGGAGCCCGGTGGCATAAGCGGCAAGCGCGGCCGACGTTGCCTTGGCCTCGGCGGCGCCGAAAGCGCCGCGCTCGAACAGCACTGAAATCACCGGCTCGGCGATGACCATCAGCGCCGCGGCGGCCGGCACGGTCAGCAGCAGGGCGAATTCCAGCGCCCGGTTCTGGCTGTGAAGCGCACCGGCCTCCTGGCCGGATTTGAGCTGCCTGGACAACAACGGAAGCAAAGCCGTGCCGACGGCGACACCAACGATTCCGAGCGGAAGCTGGTTCACACGGTCGGCGTAGAACAAATAGGAAATAGACCCGGAGGGCAGAAAAGACGCAATCACGGTGTCGAGCAGCAGGTTGATCTGATAGATGCCGGCGCCGATGGCCACGGGTACGGCACGAACCAAAAGCAGCTTGACCTGAGGCGTGATTCGCGGCCGGGGCAACCGCAACCAGATGCCCTGCCGCCCGCAATTGTAAAATAGCCAGATGAACTGGACGACGCCAGCTACGGCAACCCCCCAAGCCAGCGCGTGTCCCGGGGTGGGTGTGAGCGGCGCCAGCACCAGTGCCGCGATGATCAGGCAAATGTTGAGAAGGATCGGCGTTGCGGCGGCCGCGGCGAAACGTCCGAAGGAATTGAGAACACCGGCGATCAGAGACACCAGCGAAATGAACAACAGATAAGGGAAAGTAATCCGTGTGAACTGAACCGCGAGATCGAACTTCTCGGGATTGTCGGCGAATCCGGGCGCCATGCCGTACATGGCGACGGGCATGATCATTTGCATAACGGCCACAAACCCGAGCAAGACCACCATCAGCACGCTGAGAGATTGCTCGGCGAACGCACGCGCCTTCGCCGGACCTTCCGTTTCAAGCAACCCCGCAAAAATCGGCACGAAAGCGGCCGCGAACGCGCCCTCGGCGAACAGCCGTCGAAACAAATTAGGGAACTTGAAGGCGACAAAAAACGCGTCCGCCACCGGCCCGGCGCCGAGAACCGCGGCGATCAGGATGTCCCGGACAAAGCCGAATATCCGGCTGACTAACGTGAGGCCGCCGATGGTGGCAATGGAGCGCAGCAGCACCATGATTTGTGTCTAACGACTTTCACGGAACGTTGAAAGAAAACCTTGTGTTGAGGGACGGTTATTCGGCCGCGGCGGCCCTTTTATTTCCGCTGTTCTTAACGTCCGGCGACCCATCGTCTGGAGGCGTGATCGCCTTGCGAAGCCGCCGTTCGATACGCCGGAGTTTTGACGGATCGTCCACCTTCAGACCAAAAACATCCTTGATGTAAAACACGTCGACCGCCCGCTCGCCGTAGGTCGAGATGTGCGCACTCACGATCTGCATGTTGAGATCGGTGATGGCCGATGTCACATCGTGCAGCAACCCTTGCCGGTCCCGCGCATTGACCTCGATCACGGTGTGGCCGGCACTGGCCTTGTTGTCGATAATGACCGCGGGAGACACCGTGAACACGCCTGTTCGACTGGGCAAGGCCTTCGCTCTGACGGCCTGTAATTCCCGCGCCGGCCACATGCTCCCCTTCACCGCCTGCTCCATCCGGCGGATCAATTTGCCGATACGTTCGGGGCTGTCGAATGCGCGGCCCGAAATATCCTGAATCCAGAACGTATCGAGTGCCATGCCGTTGGCGAGGGTAAACACCTTGGCATCGACAATGGATGCGCCCGTGAGCGCCATGGCGCCGGCAATATGAGCAAACAGCCCGGGGTGGTCCGGAGAGTAAAGGACCACTTCCGTCACATCGAGGGTCGGATGATGACAGGTTTCCACATGCAGCGGCTCGTCCTTGCTTGAGGCCTCCCGCATCATTTCGAAATGTCGGACATGATCATTCGTCTGGAACGCCAGCCAGTAGTCGGGGTAGCCGCTCGCAATCGTATGCTCCAGGGTGACCTCGTCCCAGTCGGCCAAGCGCTCCCGCAGTTTGGCCTTGGCCCGCTCGACCCGGATGGTCCGGCGCTCCACCGGCTGACCACCGGTCATCTCCATTTCTTCAAGCGCACGATAGTAGAGTTCGCCTAGCAGGCTGCCCTTCCAGGCATTCCAGATGCCTGGTCCCACCGCGCGAATGTCGACTTCTGTCAGCACCAAAAGCATTCTCAATCGTTCCGGCGACTGCACTTCGGCGATGAAGTCGGTCACCGTCTTGGGGTTGTCTACGTCCCGCTTGAACGCCGTTCTGCTCATCAGCAGATGATAGCGAACAAGCCAGGACACGGTCTCCGTTTCCCAGTCGTCCAGCCCGAACCGTGGGCAAACGTGGAGAGCGATCTCCGCACCGATCTCCGAGTGATCGCCGCCGCGGCCTTTGGCGATATCGTGCAACAGCACCGCCATGTAGAGCGCCCGGCGAGAACGCATGTCCGCCACCACCTCGGTTGCCGTCGGATGCTGCTCTTTCAATGCGCCTGTTTCGAGACTACGAAGAATGCCGATGGCCCGGATGGTGTGCTCGTCCACCGTATAGACGTGATACATGTCGTATTGCATTTGCGCGACGACGCGGCCGAAATCGGGAAGAAAGCGTCCAAATACACCCGCCTCATTCAAACGCTTGAGCGTCGTCTCCGGATCGTTCTCGGAGATGAGCATCTCCGTGAACAACCGATTTGCTTCCTCGTTTTCGCGCAGCGCACCATCCACATGACGCAAGTTTTGGTTAACTTGACGCAGGGCATGCGGGTGAATGTCCAGTTCCAGCCGCTGGGCCTCGTGGAATAATTCAATAATTTTGACGGGGTTGTCGGACAGTATACTGTCGCCGTTGAGCGCCACCCGGCCTCCGTCCAGGGTGAAACCGTCGCGGGTGCGGCGGAACAAAGAGAACGTCGGCATCCGAAAACGCATGCGCTTCTTTTTATGTTCTTCCTCGAGCACGGCGCATAAGACGCGGGTCAGGTCGCCAACGGTCTTGGTCATCAGGAAATAGTGTCTCATAAATCTTTCGACGCCGCGTCCGCTGGCGCGGTCGTTGTAACCGAGGCGCTTGGCAATGATATCCTGAAAGGGAAACGTCAGGCGTTCTTCGGGCCGGTCAGCCGCGTAGTGGAGATGGCACCGCACGGTCCACAAGAAATTCTGTGCTCTGTGGAAATCGCGAACATCCGAGTTGGTAAAAATGCCACGCTCGAACAATTCGTCCATGTCCTTGACCCGATAGAGATATTTGGCGATCCAGAACAGGGTTTGCAGATCTCGCAACCCGCCCTTGCCTTCTTTAATGTGCGGCTCGAGGACATACCGGGAATCACCCATCCGTTCGTGACGCGCGTCGCGCTCGGCGAGCTTCTGTTCGACGAACTGGCTGCCGGTAACAGCAACCAACTCGTTCATGAATTGAGATTCGAACTGATGGTAGAGGTCCCGGTCGCCCCACAGCCAACGCGCCTCTAGCAGGCTGGTACGGATGGTCAGGTCCGATTTCGCCAGCTTGACGCATTCGTCCGCGGTCCGCGTCGCTTGGCCGACCTTGAGACCCATGTCCCACAGCATATAGAGAACGAACTCGACGATTTGCTCGGTCCGTTGTTCCGGGTTGGGCGGGAGCAAGAACATGAGGTCGATGTCGGAAAACGGTGACAGTTCCGCGCGTCCGTAACCGCCTGTCGCGGCAATGGCCAGGGGATCCGCGGCCGCGGGGTCGGGAGAGGGATAAACATACTTGATCGCGAAGTCGTAAATCCCACGAACCAGTTGATCCACCAGATAAGCGTCCGCCAGCACCACTTCCGCGCCGTTGATATTCTCTTCCTCAAAACGGCGGCGAACTTCACCGACCCCGCGGTAAAGGGCCGCTCGGAATATCTGCAGAAAGTTGTTGTGGGTATCCGGCGAATATCCCACCCAATTCGCTTGCTCCTCGAGTTCGCGAACCAGAGACTTTCGGTTGATGATCGCGCGGCGATTAGTGACACGGGTCATGAAGCGCTCTTCTTTCTCGCCCTTATACCAACGGTCGTTAGTAATGACTCTTTGTGATCGAGTTTCTCGCCTCCTCGGCAGGAGGAGCCGCGCCGGCGATGGGGACCCATCTTCAAGCGTTTTCGA